>NZ_BCNQ01000004.1 GCF_001515525.1 Piscicoccus intestinalis NBRC 104926
CCGCGGGCGCCCATCCCGCGGTGCGGCAGGGCGCCAAGCCCTGACGGGGCCACCAGCAAACAAGCAAGCCCGGCAGCCCAACAACCCCGACAAGCCCGACAGACAGCGGAGGCGAACGCGCCGCAATGACGCACTCATCTGACACAACCGACTCCGCAGACACTCACCCGTTGGGCCCGCAGGAGTTGGCGCAGCGCCTCGGTGACGCGGCCCGGCCCGGCATCGGCCGCTTCGGGGAGTTCGGCGGGCGGTACGTGCCCGAGGCCCTCGTGGCCGCCCTCGACGAGCTCGACGAGGCCCGCCTCAAGGCCGAGTACGACCCGGAGTTCACCGCCGAACTCACCCGCTTGCACCTGACCTACACCGGCCGCCCGAGCCTGCTCACCGAGGTGCCGCGGTTCGCCGAACACGCCGGGGGAGCGCGGATCTTCCTCAAGCGCGAGGACCTCAACCACACCGGTTCCCACAAGATCAACAACGTGCTCGGCCAGGCGCTGCTGACCAAGCGGATGGGCAAGACCCGCGTCATCGCCGAGACCGGAGCCGGTCAGCACGGCGTCGCGACCGCCACCGCCGCCGCGCTCATGGGGCTGGAGTGCGTCGTCTACATGGGGGAGCGCGACACGCAGCGCCAGGCGCTCAACGTCGCCCGCATGCGGCTGCTCGGCGCGCAGGTCGTCCCGGTGACCAACGGCAGCCGCACCCTCAAGGACGCGATCAACGAGGCGATGCGCGACTGGGTGACGAATGTGTCAACCACTCACTACGTCATCGGCACCGTCACCGGCCCGCACCCGTTCCCGGAGATGGTGCGCAACTTCCACCGGATCATCGGCGACGAGGCCCGCGCCCAGCTCATGTCCGAGATCGGCGCGCTTCCGGACGCGGTGTGCGCGTGCGTCGGCGGCGGCTCCAACGCGATGGGCATCTTCCACGCGTTCGTGCCGTTCGAGCAGGTGCGGCTGTACGGCTTCGAGGCCGGCGGCGAGGGCGTCGACTCCGGCCGGCACGCCGCGCGCTTCTCCGGCGGCACCCCCGGCGTGCTGCACGGCGCCGCGAGCTACCTGCTGCAGGACGACGACGGGCAGACCGTCGAGTCGCACTCGGTCTCCGCGGGGCTGGACTACCCCAGCGTCGGGCCCGAGCACGCCTACCTGCACGACACCGGCCGCGCCGAATACCGCCCGATCAGCGACGACGAGGCGATGGAGGCGTTCCGGCTGCTGTGCCGCACCGAGGGCATCATCCCGGCCATCGAGTCGAGCCACGCCCTGGCCGGGGCGCTGCAGGTCGGCCGCGAGCTCGGCGACGAGGCGGTCGTGCTCGTCAACCTCTCCGGCCGCGGCGACAAGGACGTCGACACCGCCGCCCGCTGGTTCGGTCTCATCGACGGCGACGACCTCGTCGAGGCGGAGAAGAAGAAGGCGGCCGAGCCCGTCGAGGACTCGGCGGGGAGCGGAGCATGACGCGCATCGAAGACGTGCTGGCGGCCACGAAGGAGCAGGGCCGCGCCGCGCTCATCGGCTACCTGCCCGTCGGCTACCCGAGCGTCGAGGGTTCGCTGGAGGCGATGACGGCGCTCGTGGAATCCGGCGTCGACATCGTCGAGGTCGGCTTTCCCTACAGCGACCCGCTGATGGACGGACCGGTCATCCAGGCCGCCGCGCAGCACGCCCTGGCGAACGGGGTGCGGCTGCGTGACGTCTTCCGGGCGGTCCGGGCCGTCACCGACGCCGGTGGCGCGGCGGTCGTCATGAGCTATTGGAACCCGATCCTCGCCTACGGGGTCGACCGGTTCGCCGCCGACCTGGCGGCCGCGGGCGGCAGCGGCATCATCACCCCGGACCTCATCCCGGACGAGGCGGGCGCGTGGCTGAGCGCCGCCGACGCCCACGGGCTGTGCCCGATCTTCCTGCTCGCCCCGAGCAGCACCACCGACCGCATCGCGATGACGACGAGCGTGTGCCGCGGCTTCGTGTACGCGGCCTCGCTCATGGGCGTCACCGGCGAGCGCACGAGCGTCGGGGAGGCGGCGGGGGCGCTCGTCGCGCGGGTCCGGGAGGCGACCGACGAGTCGCACCTGCCGATCTGCGTGGGCCTGGGTGTCTCCAACCGCGAGCAGGCCGCCCAGGTGGCGGCCTTCGCGGACGGCGTGATCGTCGGATCCGCGCTGGTCAAGGCCCTGGACCCGTCCAGGCCGTTCTCAGCGGCGCTGACTAGCCTGCGCGCCGGAGCGCGCGAGTTGCGCGCGGGGGTCGAGGAGGGACGGACACCACGATGAGCCGGAGCGCGACGCTGGAGGCACCCCCGGGCGGCCAGGGAGGTGGCCGAGGAGGTGGCCGAGGTGGCCGTCGGTTGCTCGGGTACGCCCCGGCCGACTGGATCGGTCTGGTCGCGCGGCTCGTGCTCGGTGGCGTGCTCATCGTCGCCGGCGGCCTCAAGGTCACCTCACCGCTCGTCTCCGCGCGGGCCGTGCAGGCCTACCAGATCTTCCCGTTCGACGTCGCCGCGTACATCGGCTACGCCCTGCCGGTCATCGAGATCATCGTCGGGGCCCTGCTCGTCGTCGGGCTGTTCACGCGCCCCGCGGCGATCGTCGGCACGCTGCTCATGGCCGCGTTCGTCGTCGGGATCGCCTCGGCCTGGGCGCGGGGGCTGACGATCGACTGCGGCTGCTTCGGCGGCGGCGGCCAGGTGGGGGAGTCGGAGACGACCTACGGTCTCGACCTGGCCCGCGACCTGGGCCTGGCCGCGCTCGGGGTCTGGCTCGTCGCGCGTCCTCGCTCGGCGTTCGCGCTCGACTCCCGCCTCGCGGGCGGAGCCTGAGCGATGGCGAAGGCTCGGCCGCGCACAATGGTTGTCGACACGAGTCGTCTCTGATCCCAACAGCATCCAGTTCGAACGCACGAGGAGCCCGACATGACCTCCGACCACCAGTCGAAGGCCGACCGCAGCAGCCGGCAGGCGAAGATCGACGCCGCCGGCCCGAAACCCAGCAAGGCGCGGCCGGTGCTCATCGTCACGGTGGTGCTGGTGACCCTGCTGGCCCTGGGCGCGGCGGTCTTCTTCGGCAGCCGTTCGAGCGCCCCCGACGCGTCCCCGGCCCCCTCCGGCAGCGCCGACTACCCGCCGAGCGCCACCGGTGCCGAGGGCGGCATCTCGGTCAACGCCGACAAGGTGCAGCAGAACACCCCGCGGCTGGACATCTACGAGGACTTCCAGTGCCCGGCGTGCCAGCAGATCGAGCGGGCCCTCGGCCCGACGATCAAGCAGATGGCCGACGCCGGTGAGGTGCAGGTCGTTTACCACATCAAGACGTTCCTCGACGCCAACCTGCGCAACGACGCCTCGATGCGGGCGAGCATCGGCGCGGCCTGCGCCGACGACGCCGGGCACTTCCAGGCGTACCACGACCAGGTCTACGGCAACCCGCCCGCGCAGGAGGGACAGGGCTGGACCGACGAGCAGCTGCAGCAGTTCGCCGGCTCCGCGGGCCTGAGCGGGCAGGCGCTGACCACGTGGCAGCAGTGCACCGCGCAGAAGAAGTACGAGGCGTACTTCCAGCGGGTCGAGGAGGCCACGGCCCGTGACGGCATCACGAGCACGCCGAGCTTCCGCGTCAACGGCAAGGACTTCAAGCTCGACGAGCAGCAGGTCTCCTCCGCCGAGGACTTCCGCACCAAGGTCCTCGCGGCCGGCAAGTGATCCCGGCCGGCCGATGATCCTCGCGAGCCTGCCGGCGCTGCCGGCGCAGATCCCGAGCCCGGCGCAGGGCGTCTGGTACCTCGGGCCGGTGCCGATCCGGGCCTACGCGCTGTGCATCCTCGCGGGCATCGTCGTCGCGGTCTGGTGGACCCAGAAACGGCTCGATGCGCGCGGTGGCCAACCCGGGCAGGTGCTCGACCTCGCGATGTGGGCGGTGCCGTTCGGCATCGTCGGGGGGCGGCTGTACCACGTCGTCTCCTCCTACCAGCCGTACTTCGGACCGGGCGGGAATCCCGTTGACGCGCTGAAGATCTGGCAGGGCGGCCTGGGGATCTGGGGCGCGGTGGCGCTGGGCGCGGTGGGCGCGATCATCGCCTGCCGCCGCTACGGCGTGCCGGTGCGCGACCTCGCCGACGCGGTCGCCCCGCCGCTGCTCGTCGCGCAGGCCGTCGGCCGGCTCGGCAACTGGTTCAACAACGAGTTGTACGGCGGCCCGACCGACCTGCCGTGGGGGCTGCAGATCCACGCGTGGAACCACGCGACGGGCCAGGCGGTGCGCGACGCCGCCGGCAGCCCCGTCGTCCTCGGCACGTTCCACCCGACGTTCCTCTACGAGGCGCTGTGGTGCCTGTTCGCGGCCGCCGTCATCGTGCTCATCGAGCGCCGCACCCGGCAGCCGCGCGGCGCCCTCATCGCCTGGTACCTCATGCTCTACACCCTCGGCCGCGGGGTCATCGAGAACGTGCGCATCGACGAGGCGAACCACGTGTTCGGGTTGCGCCTCAACGTGTGGACCTCGGTGGTCGTCTTCCTCGGCGGCGCCGCGCTGCTGGTCGGCCTGCGCCGTCGGGAGCGCGCCGAACGGGCGCAGCCTGAGCTGGGGCAACGCGAAAAACCCGAGCGGCGAAGCGGCGTCGGCGACGGGGTGGTGTAAGCGCCGTCTCGGGGTGCTGGCAGGATGACGCCACCGCACCTCCCCGCACCGCACGGTGGGCCGAGACCGATGTCAGCGACCGCTGAGCGGGTGACCGGCCTCCCGCCACGCTGAGACAGCCGTATCAGCATCTGAAAGTCTGCGTGTTCGGCGGCGCGCGGCCGTGAGTATTCTGTGCGTACTCGCGCGGCCGCCGTCGTCTTGCGCCCGGTGCCGGTGACCCTTCACCGGCGCTGCTCTTCATAGTCGATAAGGACGGTGGTTGCCGATGCCCGGCCCCCTCTTCACGTCCCAGCCCGCGGCCCAGGGCCTGTACGACCCGGCCTTCGAGCATGACGCGTGTGGTGTCGCGATGGTCGCCACGCTGCGCGGAACGGCCGGTCACGACATCGTCGAGCACGCCCTCACCGCGCTGCGCAACCTCGACCACCGCGGTGCCACCGGCGCCGACCCTCGGGTCGGCGACGGCGCCGGCATCCTCATCCAGACCCCCGACGCGTTCTTCCGCGATGTCATGACCGAGCAGGGCGTCGAGTTGCCGGCCGCCGGCGGGTACGCCGCGGGCATGGCCTTCCTGCCGATGGACGAGGCCGCGCGGGCCGCCGCCGTCGAGTCGGTCGAGCGCGTCGTCGGCGAGGAGAACCTGCGGGTGCTCGGTTGGCGCGAGGTGCCCGTCGACCGCGACCTCGTCGGCGACATGGCGCGCGACGTCATGCCGTACTTCGCCCAGCTGTTCGTCGCCCCCGTCGACGAGTCGGTGCGCGGCCTCGACCTCGAGCGGCTCACCTTCTGCGCCCGCAAGCGCGCGGAGAAGGACGCCGACGTCTACTTCCCGTCGCTGTCCGCGCGTACCCACGTGTACAAGGGCATGTTGACGACCGATCAGCTCTCGGAGTTCTACCCCGATCTGCTCGACGAGCGGATGGCCACCGAACTGGCCCTCGTCCACTCCCGCTTCTCGACGAACACGTTCCCCAGCTGGCCGCTGGCGCACCCGTACCGCCTCATCGCCCACAACGGCGAGATCAACACCGTGCGCGGCAACCGCAACTGGATGCACGCGCGCGAGTCGCTCATGGTCTCCGACGTCATCCCCGGCGACATCGAGCGGCTGTTCCCGATCTGTACCCCGGGTGCCTCCGACTCCGCGACCTTCGACGAGGTGCTCGAGCTGCTGCACCTGGGCGGCCGGTCGCTGCCGCACGCGGTGCTCATGATGATCCCCGAGGCGTGGGAGAACCACGCCGAGATGAGTCCGGCCCGTCGCGCGTTCTACGAGTTCCACGGCTCGTTCATGGAGCCCTGGGACGGACCCGCCTGCGTCGCGTTCACCGACGGCTCCCTCGTCGGCGCGGTGCTCGACCGCAACGGGCTGCGCCCCGGACGCTGGTGGGTCACCGACGACGGCCTCGTCGTGCTCGCCTCGGAGGCGGGCGTGCTGCCGATCGACGACGAGCACATCGTGCGCCGCGGCCGGCTCAAGCCGGGCCGCATGTTCCTCGTCGACACGCAGGCGGGCCGCCTCATCGAGGACGACGAGATCAAGTCGGAGCTCGCGGGGGAGCACCCCTACGAGGAGTGGCTGAAGGCCGGCAAGGTGCGCTTCGACGAGCTGCCCGAGCGCGAGCACATCCTGCACACGCCCTCGTCGGTGGCGCGCCGCCAGCAGACCTTCGGGTACACCCAGGAGGAGCTGCGGATCATCCTGTCGCCGATGGCCCGCACGGGCGGTGAGGCGCTCGGCTCGATGGGCACGGACACGCCGATCGCGGTGCTCTCGGCCCGTCCCCGGCTGCTCTTCGACTACTTCAGCCAGCTGTTCGCGCAGGTGACGAACCCGCCGCTGGACGCCATCCGCGAGGAGCTCGTCACGAGCCTGGGCACCTCGCTCGGCCCGGAGTTCAACATCCTCGACCCCGGTCCGGGTCACTGCGGCCAGATCGTGCTGCCGTTCCCGGTCATCGACAACGACGAGCTCGCGAAGATCGTGCACATCGACGAGGACGACTTCGGCGAGACCGACGGCCCGGCCCGCACCGTCGTCGTGTCCGGTCTGTACGAGGTGGCCGGCGGGGCCCGGGCCATGAAGTCGCGCCTTGAGATGATCTTCAAGGAGGTCTCCGCGGCGATCGGCCGGGGCGCCGAGTACATCGTGCTCTCCGACCGCGACTCCGACGCCGACCACGCGCCGATCCCGTCGCTGCTGCTCACGGCCGCGGTGCAGCACCACCTCATCCGCACCAAGCAGCGCACCCGCGTCGGCCTGGTCGTCGAGGCCGGTGACGTGCGCGAGGTGCACCACGTGGCGCTGCTCATCGGCTACGGCGCGGGCGCGGTCAACCCGTACCTGGCGATGGAGACCGTCGAAGACCTGGTGCGCCGGCGCGGCATCACCGAGGTCACCGCCGAGAAGGCGGTCGCCAACCTCATCAAGGCGCTCGGCAAGGGCGTGCTCAAGGTCATGTCGAAGATGGGCATCAGCGCCGTCTCCAGCTACCGCAGCGCGCAGGTCTTCGAGTGTGTGGGCCTGAGCAAGGAGGTCGTCGACGCCTACTTCACGGGCACGACGAGCCGGCTCGGCGGCGTCGGGCTGGAGTCGATCGCGGCCGACGTCGCGGCCCGGCACGCGCAGGCCTTCCCCAAGGACGGCATCAGCCCCAGCCACCGCGTGCTCAACATCGGCGGCGAGTACCAGTGGCGCCGCGAGGGCGAGCCGCACCTGTTCGACCCGGAGACGGTCTTCCGCCTGCAGCACAGCACGCGCAACCGCCGCTACGACATCTTCAAGCAGTACACCCAGCGGGTGAACGACCAGTCCCACCGGCTCATGACGCTGCGCGGGCTGTTCGAGTTCGACTCCGACCGGCCGAGCATCCCGCTCGAGGAAGTCGAGCCTGTCAGCGAGATCGTCAAGCGGTTCAACACCGGCGCGATGAGCTACGGGTCGATCTCCAAGGAGGCCCACGAGACCCTCGCGATCGCGATGAACCACCTCGGCGGGCGCTCCAACACCGGCGAGGGCGGCGAGGACCCCGAGCGGCTCCTGGACCCGGAGCGGCGCAGCGCGATCAAGCAGGTCGCCTCCGGCCGGTTCGGCGTGACGAGCCTGTACCTGACGCACAGCGACGACATCCAGATCAAGATGGCCCAGGGCGCCAAGCCCGGCGAGGGCGGCCAGCTGCCCGGCCCGAAGGTGTACCCGTGGGTGGCGCGCACCCGGCACTCCACGCCGGGAGTCGGGCTCATCAGCCCGCCGCCGCACCACGACATCTACTCGATCGAGGACCTGGCCCAGCTGATCCACGACCTGAAGAACGCCAACCCGGCGGCGCGCGTGCACGTCAAGCTCGTCTCCGAGGTCGGCGTCGGCACGGTCGCGACCGGCGTGAGCAAGGCCCACGCCGACGTCGTGCTCATCTCCGGGCACGACGGCGGCACCGGTGCTTCGCCGCTGACGTCGCTCAAGCACGCCGGCGGACCGTGGGAGCTGGGGCTGGCCGAGACCCAGCAGACGCTCATCCTCAACGGGCTGCGCGACCGCATCGTCGTGCAGACCGACGGGCAGCTCAAGACCGGCCGCGACGTCGTCATCGCCGCGCTGCTGGGCGCCGAGGAGTTCGGTTTCGCGACCGCGCCGCTGGTCGTCTCCGGCTGCGTGATGATGCGCGTCTGCCACCTCGACACGTGCCCGGTGGGCGTCGCCACGCAGAACCCCGAGTTGCGGGCCCGCTTCTCCGGCAAGCCCGAGTTCGTCGAGACGTTCTTCGAGTACATCGCCACCGAGGTGCGCGAGCTGCTCGCCGAGCTCGGCTTCCGCTCGATCGAGGAGGCCGTCGGCCACACGTCGATCCTGCGCAAGGGCGCCGCGATCGAGCACTGGAAGGCGTCGGGGCTCGACCTGTCGCCGATCTTCGCGGAGGCCGTGCCGACCGACTCCCAGACGCGCTACTGCTCGAAGGAGCAGGACCACTCGCTCGACAAGGCGCTCGACAACGAGCTCATCGCGCAGGCGGCCCCGGCCATCGAGCGCGGCGAAAAGGTGACGATCGAGACGGGCGTGCGCAACGTCAACCGCACGGTCGGCACGATGCTCGGGCACCACGTCACGAAGGCCCACCCCGACGGGCTGCCCGACGACACGATCGACGTGACGCTGACCGGGCAGGCCGGGCAGTCGTTCGGCGCGTTCCTGCCGCGCGGTGTCACGCTGCGACTCGTCGGCGAGGCCAACGACTACACCGGCAAGGGACTGTCGGGCGGGCGCGTCGTCGTCCGGCCGTCGGGCGTCTCCCCGGTGCTCGCGGAGGCCAACGTCATCGCCGGCAACGTCGTCGCCTATGGCGCGACGAGCGGCGAGATCTTCCTGCGCGGCCAGGTGGGCGAGCGCTTCTGCGTGCGCAACTCCGGCGCGACCGCGGTCGTCGAGGGCGTCGGCGACCACGGCTGCGAGTACATGACCGGCGGCACGGCCCTCGTGCTCGGCCGGATCGGGCGCAACTTCGCGGCCGGCATGTCCGGCGGCGTCGCCTACGTGCTAGACATCATCAGCGAACGGGTCAACACCGAGCTGGTCGACGTGCTGCCGCTGCGGCCGACCGACCTCGACGTCGTGGCGACCCTGCTGCGCAAGCACGCCGACGAGACCGGCTCCGCGGTCGCGGCCACGCTGCTGGCCGACTGGCCCGAGCAGAGCCAGCGCATCAGCCTCGTGCTGCCGCGCGACTACCAGCGGGTGCTCGACGTGCGGGCCGCGGCCGCCGACGAGGGCCTGGATCTCGACGGCAACCAGGTGTGGAACCGGATCATGGAGGCATCCCGTGGCTGACCCCCGAGGCTTTCTCAAGAACCGCGAGCGGGAACTGCCCGCCCGCCGTCCCGTGCCCGTGCGCATCAAGGACTGGAACGAGGTCTACGAGCCGCAGCCCGTCGAGGAACTGCGGCAGCAGGCGGGCCGCTGCATGGACTGCGGCATCCCGTTCTGTCACTCCGGCTGCCCGCTGGGCAACCTCATCCCGGAGTGGAACAACTTCGCCTGGCAGGGCCGCTGGCCCGACGCGATCGAGCGGCTGCACGCGACGAACAACTTTCCGGAGTTCACCGGGCGGCTGTGCCCAGCGCCGTGCGAGACGTCGTGCGTGCTCGGCATCAACCAGCCGCCGGTGACGATCAAGCAGGTCGAGGTGACGACCATCGAGCGCGCCTTCGACGACGGCCGGGTCGTGCCGGTGCCGCCGGAGCGGCTCAACGGCCGCACCGTCGCCGTCATCGGCTCCGGGCCGGCGGGTCTGGCCACGGCCCAGCAGCTGACCCGCAGCGGGCACACCGTCGCGGTCTTCGAGCGCGCCGACAAGCCGGGCGGCCTGCTGCGCTACGGCATCCCGGAGTTCAAGATGGAGAAGCACGTGCTCGACCGGCGCCTCGCGCAGATGCGCGCCGAGGGCACCCGCTTCCGCAGCGGCGTCGACGTCGGCACCGAGGTGACCGGCGCGCAGCTGCGGCGCCGCTACGACGCGGTCGTGCTCGCGATCGGGTCGACGGTGCCGCGTGGGCTGAACGTGCCCGGCTCCGACCTCGACGGGGTCGTGCAGTCCATGACCTACCTGCCGCAGTCGAACCGGGTCTCGCTCGGCCAGAGCGTGCCCGACCAGATCGTCGCCACCGACAAGGACGTCGTCGTCATCGGAGGCGGTGACACCGGAGCCGACTGCATCGGCACGGCCCACCGTCAGGGCGCCCGGTCGGTGACGTCGCTGGAGATCATGCCGCGGCCGGGGGAGGAGCGCGCCCCCGGGCAGCCGTGGCCCACGTACCCCATGCTGTTCCGCGTCGCAAGCGCGCACGAGGAGGGCGGCGAGCGGGTCTACGCCGCGAGCACCAAGGAGATCCTCGGCGACGAGCACGGCAAGGTCAGCGGTTTGCGACTGGTCGAGGTGGCCTTCGAGAACGGCACGTTCACCGAGGTCGAGGGCACCGAGCGGGTCATCCCGGCGCAGCTCGTGCTGCTCGCCATGGGCTTCCTCGGGCCGCAGCGTGAGGGCCTCGTCGAGCAGCTGGGGGTCGAGCTCGACGAGCGCGGCAACATCCGGCGCGACGAGAACTTCATGACGAGCCAGCCCGGCGTGTTCGTCGCCGGCGACGCCGGCCGCGGTCAGTCGCTCATCGTGTGGGCCATTGCCGAGGGCCGCAGTGCCGCGCAAGGCGTGGACGCGTGGCTCACCGGCTCCTCGACGCTGCCCCGTCCGATCTCCCCGACCGAACGGCCGCTGGTGGTCTGACCCGCGGCTCGACGTTGCGCAATTGTGCTCTGCGCGACGGCGTGACAGCTGGTCGGCAACGGCCCCGGTGCGACGCAGCGGGGCCGTTGCCGTGCCGTCACACGCTGTTTTCCAGCAGGTTTCTGAATCGTGGCAGCCAGCGCAGTTGGAGCGAGCGACGGAGCACCCTCGATGCGGCCCGAGCGGGCCGGGGGCCATAGACTGGAGCCCATGCGTCGCGCCAAGATCGTCAGCACTCTGGGGCCGGCAGTGGCCACCCCGGAGGCCATCCGTCAGCTCGTCGATGCGGGCATGGATGTCGCCCGGATCAACCGCTCCCACGGCAGCCAGGAGGAGCACGCCCAGCAGATCCAGTGGGTCCGCGAGGCCAGCGAGGCCAGCGGCCGCGCGGTCGCCGTGCTCGTCGACCTGCAGGGCCCCAAGATCCGCACCACCCGCTTCTCCGGCGGCCCGGTCAATCTCGCCGTCGGCGACCGGTTCACGATCACCATCAACGAGGTCGACGGCAACAAGGAGCGCGTGGGCACCACGTTCAAGGGCCTGCCCGGTGACGTGCGCCCGGGTGACAGCCTCCTCATCGACGACGGCAAGATCGCCCTGCGCGCCCTCGAGGTCACCGACACCGACGTGATCACCGAGGTCGTCGAGGGCGGCGTCGTCTCCAACAACAAGGGCATCAACCTGCCCGGCGTCGCCGTCAGCGTGCCGGCCCTGTCCGAGAAGGACGAGGAAGACCTGCGCTGGGGGCTGCGCGAGGGCGCCGACTTCATCGCCTTGTCGTTCGTGCGGGACGCCCGCGACATCGACCGCTGCCACGAGATCATGGACGAGGAGGGCATCCGCCGCCCCGTCGTGGCGAAGATCGAGAAGCCGCAGGCCGTCGCCAACCTCTACGAGATCGTGCGCGCGTTCGACGGCATCATGGTGGCCCGCGGCGACCTCGGGGTGGAGATGCCGCTCGAAGAGGTGCCGCTGGTGCAGAAGCGCGCTATCGAACTCGCCCGCAGCCAGGCCAAGCCGGTGATCGTCGCCACCCAGGTGTTGGAGTCGATGATCGAGAACCCCCGCCCGACCCGCGCGGAGGCCAGCGACTGCGCGAACGCCGTGCTCGACGGAACCGACGCGATCATGCTGTCCGGGGAGACCTCGGTGGGCGCTTGGCCGATCATCGCCGTGAAGACGATGGCCCGGATCATCGAGAACACCGAGGATCACGGTCTGGCCCGCATCCGCGGCCTGACGACCCAGCCGTCGACGACCGGCGGTGCCGTCACCCGCGCCGCCGCCCAGATCGGGGAGGCGCTGCACGCGAAGTACCTCGTCGTGTTCACGACGTCCGGTGACTCCGCGCGCCGCATGTCGCGGGTCCGCCCCGCCCTGCCCATGCTCGCGTTCTCCCAGGACCCGCAGACCCGGCGGCGGCTCGCGCTCACGTGGGGCATCCAGACGTTCGACGTGCCCGACGTCAAGGACGTGCGTGACCTTGTGACCGGCACCGACGAGGTGCTGCAGTCGTACGGCGGCTGCACCGAGGGTGACGTGGTCGTCATCGTGGCCGGCACGTCGGCCGGGGTGAGCGGCACGACGAACATGCTGCAGGTGCACCGCGTCGGGGTGCTGGGCACCTGAGAAACGTGGAATCGGTCGGTGCGCTTGCCGGGTTATGCTCGGCACGGCGCACCAGCCGCCCGCCGGGGTGGTGGAATGGCAGACACGGGGCACTCAAAATGCTCTGACCTCACGGTCGTGCGGGTTCAAGTCCCGCTCCCGGCACAGCTGAACGATCCCGGCACGACGCCCGCCGACACGGGCGACGTGCCGGGATTAGCATTCGGCGGGGATCCGCGGGGCGATTCGGGCTCCCGGCGGGCGCGTTCTTCGCGCGAAAGTCACGGGCCCTCTTGGCCAGCCCGCTTGATCGGCCGGTGCCATCGACGCTTAGGCTTGGCATCGTGACCAACGCGCAAACCCCTGCGGAGAACGAGCCGAACGGCAGCACACCGCTCGGTGCCGACCAGCCCTCGCCGGCGCCGACCGCGCGCGGCGGGCGCGTCAGCCGCGGGACGAAGGCGGACGAGGCCGCCAAGCCGGCCCGCAAGACGGCCAAGAAGGCCGCCAAGAAGACCCCGGCCACGCCGAAGGCGCCCGACACGCCGAAGGCGCCCGACACCCCGGCCGCCGGCGCGGCTCCGGTGACCCCCGAACCCGCGGACACCGCCTCCGCCGCCGGGCCGCCGGCTCCGGGCACGCCGACGGCACCCGAGGAGTCGGCCGCGACCAGTGAGGGTGCCGGGCTGCGGGTGGTCGTCGCCGAGGACGAGGCCCTCATCCGTCTCGACCTCGCCGAGATGCTCGAAGACGCCGGCTACCAGGTCGTCGGTCAGGCCCCGGACGGGCAGCAGGCCGTCGAACTCATCCGCGAACACCGCCCCGACCTCGTCGTCATGGACGTCAAGATGCCCGTGCTCGACGGCATCAGCGCCGCGCAGATCGTCGGCAAGGAGCACCTGGCCCCGGTGGTCATGCTCACGGCCTTCAGCGACAAGGACCTCGTCGAGCGCGCCCGCGACGCCGGGGTCATGGCCTACGTCGTCAAGCCGTTCACCATCGACGACCTGCGCCCGGCGCTCGACATCGCCCGCTCGCGCTGGGACGAGATGCGTTCCCTGGAAGCGGAGATCGCCGACCTCGGCGAGCGCCTCGAGACCCGCAAGGCCGTCGACCGCGCC
Organism: Piscicoccus intestinalis NBRC 104926; assembly: GCF_001515525.1. Lineage (GTDB taxonomy): Bacteria > Actinomycetota > Actinomycetes > Actinomycetales > Dermatophilaceae > Kineosphaera > Kineosphaera intestinalis. The sequence goes on from NZ_BCNQ01000004.1 coordinate 13,644, forward strand.
AAGGGCGTGCTGATGACGCAGCTCAAGCTCAGCGAGCCCGACGCGTTCCGCTGGATCCAGAAGACGGCGATGGATCGCCGCCTCGGCATGCGTGAGGTCGCCGAGGCCGTCATCAACGGTCTCCCCGGCAAGCGCTGACCCGCATCTGGCCCGGGCCCCGTGCCCGAGCCCTCCGATGAACCAGGTGGTGCGTTTCCTTCCGCTGCCGGGCCCGCGCCCATATGCTCGGGGCGTCGACCTGAACGCACGATCAGCGGCTTTCGAGGTCGTCGGCGCCCGCTCCGCCTCTCCCCAGGGCCGGACCGCGTGCGGCCGACCGGACCCCACCCTCGGACCGCGAGGTTCGTGACGTACAGTCGGCGTCGCGGTGACCCCCTGCACCGTTCGGATCGGAGCTGATCATGCATTCCCCTGCGTCTGCAGTGACGGTCTCGCCCCTCACGGACGAGCTGTTCGACGCGTTCGCCCACCTGTGGGTGGAGCGTCGTCACGACGCCGGTCTCTCGCGCGAAGCCGCGCAGCGGGCCGTGCTCGAGGGCCGCCTGGAGCGGGCCGCCCACCGCGACGGCGTCGTCGTCTTCCTGGCCCTCTCCGGCGGCGAGGCCGTCGGCTACGCCTGGGTCTACGACCAGGCCACGTCGATTCTGCTCGACACGCCCTCGATGGCGGTCGAGGAGCTCTTCGTGCTGCCCGGATCCCGGCGCCGCGGCGTCGCCCGGTCGCTGCTGCTGGCCGTCGGGGCCCGCGCCCAACGGTGCGGGGCCGACCACGTGACCGCGTCGCTGCCGAACCAGGCCCGCGAGGCGAACCGCATCTTCGCCCGGCTGGGTTTCGCCCCGCAGGTGACCCGCCGGATCGCGCCGACCAGCCTGCTCATGCGTCGGCTGCGGGGCATGGAGGCGTCGCCGTTGGAGAACCTCATGATCAACCGGCGGCGCTCCCTGCGCGCCCGCGGCCGCCGGCAGGAGAGCGCCTACTCCGGCTGAGCCGGCGTCCGTTCCTGCTGCTTCTCCGTCTGCCGCTCCTTCTGATTCGCCCCGTTCGCCGGGCGCAGCAGGCACGTGAGCCGGGACGAGCACACCGCGGCGCCGTCGTCGTCGGTGATGGCGATGGCGTAGGTCGCGACCGACCCGCCGCGGTGCAGCGGCTCGGCCACCGCGTGCACGCGCCCTGCTCGCACCGCTCGATGGTGGGTGCAGTTGAGGTCGACGCCCACGGCGATCCGGTCGCGGCCGGCGTGCAGCGCGGCCGCGACCGAGCCGACGGTCTCCGCGAGCACCGCCGACGCCCCGCCGTGCAGCAACCCGTACGGCTGGGTGTTGCCCTCGACCGGCATGCTCGCCGTGACCTGATCGGCGTCGGCGTGCGTCACCTCGATGCCCATCCGCTCCAGGAGCGTGCCGCGGCCGTGCAGGAGCGCCGCCAGCCCGCCCGCGGCGTCCGGCTCCTGCTGTGAATCGGGGGTCATGCGTTCACCCAGCCTTTCGTCGTGGCCGACCGTGCCCGGATCTTGTCGGTACCGCAGCTTAGGCTGCCACCTGTGAGCCGATTGCTTCTTCTCGACGGACATTCGATGGCCTACCGGGCCTTCTTCGCGCTGCCCGCGGAGAACTTCTCCACGAGCTCGGGCCAGACGACGAACGCCGTCTACGGCTTCACCTCGATGCTCATCAACATGCTGCGCGACGAGGAGCCCACCCACGTCGGGGTGGCGTTCGACCTGTCCCGGCAGACGTTTCGCACCGAGGCGTACCAGGAGTACAAGGCCACCCGCTCGGCCACGCCCGACGCGTTCCGCGGGCAGGTGCCGCTCGTGCAGGAGGTGCTCGACGCGCTGCGCATCCCGCACGTCTCGGTCGCCGGCTACGAGGCCGACGACATCATCGCCACGCTCACCACGCAGGCGGTCGCCGCCGGCATGGAGGTGCTCATCGTCTCCGGAGACCGCGACGCCTTCCAGCTCGTCGGGCCGCAGACCACCCTGCTGTACCCGGTGCGCGGCGTCTCGGAGGTCGCGCGGATGACCCCCGCGGCGGTCGAGGCCAAGTACGGCGTGCCCCCGGAGCGCTACAGCGACCTCGCGGCCCTCGTCGGCGAGACCTCCGACAACCTGCCCGGCGTGCCCGGGGTCGGGCCGAAGACCGCGGCCAAGTGGCTGGGGCAGTTCGGTGACCTCACCGGGCTTGTCGCGGGCGCCGACTCCATCAAGGGCAAGGCGGGGGAGTCGCTGCGCGCCCACCTGGGTCAGGTGCTGACCAACCGGCGGCTCAACGAGCTGGTCCGCGACGTCGACCTGCCGCTGGGCGTCGACGACCTCGCCCGGCGCACGTGGGACCGCGACGAGGTGCACACGGTCTTCGACGGGCTGCAGTTCGGCGTGCAGATGCGCGATCGGCTGTTCGCGCTGCAGACCGCGGAGCCGGAGGCGCAGGAGGGCTTCGACCTCGACGGAGACGTGCTCGCCCCCGGCGAGCTGGGCGGTTGGCTCGCCGAACAGGCCGGGCCGGGGGTGCGCACCGGTGTCGAGGTCGTCGGGCAGTGGGCCCGGGGCGCCGGCGACGCCGAGGGGGTGGCGTTCGCGGCGGGGGAGGCGTCGGCGTACGTCGAGGTCACCCGGCTGACTCCGGACGACGACCGGGCGCTGGCCCAGTGGCTGGCCGACCCGCAGCGGCCGAAGGTGCTGCACGACGCGAAGGCGCAGCTGCACCAGTTGCAGGCGCGCGGCTGGACGGTTCGGGGCGTCGTCGCCGACACCGCCTTGGCCGCCTACATCGCCCGGCCCGACCAGCGCAGCTACGACCTGGCCGACCTGTCGCTGCGGCACCTGCACCGCGAGCTGCGCACCGAGGCCGGCGACGCGGGCGCGGCCGGGCAGGGCATGCTCGCGCTCGAGCTCGCCGAGAACGAGACGGCGAACACCGCCATGGTGCGGGCCGCGGCGGTGCTCGACCTGTCGACGGTGCTCGACACCGTGCTCGCCGACACCGCCCAGACCGACCTGCTCACCGCCGTCGAACTGCCGCTCGTCGACATCCTCGCGACGATGGAACGCGTCGGCGTCGCCGTCGACATCGACCAGATGCGCTCGTTGGAGGCCGATTTCGCCGACAAGGTGGCCACCGCTCAGGCCGACGCGTGGAACGCGATCGGGGGCGAGCAGGTCAACCTCGGCTCGCCCAAGCAGCTGCAGGTCGTGCTCTTCGAGACCCTCGACCTGCCGAAGACCCGCCGCACGAAGACCGGGTACACCACCGACGCCGAGGCGCTCGCCGACCTGTTCGCCAAGACCGAGCACCCGTTTCTCGAGGCGCTGCTGCGCCACCGCGACGCGACCCGCCTGCGCGTGACCGTCGAGGGGCTGCTGAAGTCGGTCGCCGACGACGCCCGCATCCACACGACGTACGTGCAGACCGTTGCGGCGACCGGCCGGCTCTCCTCGGTCGACCCCAACCTGCAGAACATCCCGATCCGCACCGAGGAGGGGCGCCGCATCCGCGACGTCTTCGTCGTCGGCGACGGGTACGAGAGCCTCATGTCGGCCGACTACAGCCAGATCGAGATGCGGATCATGGCGCATCTGTCCGGCGACCCCGGGCTCATCGAGGCGTTCCGCTCCGGGGAAGACCTGCACCGGTTCGTCGGGTCGCGGGTGTTCGGCGTCGAGCCGGCCGACGTCAACAACGAGCAGCGGGCCAAGATCAAGGCCATGTCGTACGGGCTCGCCTACGGGCTGTCGGCCTTCGGGCTGTCGCGGCAGCTGGGCATCACGCCCGGCGAGGCGACCGGGCTCATGGAGGGCTACTTCGAGCGGTTCGGCGGCGTGCGCGACTACCTGCGGGAGATCGTCGCCACCGCCCGGCAGACCGGGTACACCGAGACGATGCTCGGGCGCCGCCGCTACCTGCCCGACCTCACCGCCGACAACCGGCAGCGCCGGGAGATGGCCGAGCGCATGGCGCTCAACGCCCCGATCCAGGGGTCGGCGGCCGACATCATGAAGGTCGCCATGCTCCGGGTCGACGCCGCGCTCGGCGAGGCGGGCGCCCGCTCCCGGGTGCTGCTGCAGGTGCACGACGAACTCGTCCTCGAGATCGCCGCCGGCGAGCGCGCCGACGTCGAGGCGCTCGTGCGCGAGCAGATGGGCGACGCCGTGACGATGGACGTGCCGCTGGAGGTGCACGTCGGCGTCGGACGCAGCTGGCACGACGCCGAGCACTGAGGCTGACGCGGCCCGGTGCTCGGGCCGGGGCCGGGCGTTGAGGCCGGGGGCCCCGCTCCCGGGCGCGTTCAGGCCGGGCGCCGGGCGACCCAGATGATCGTGCCCGGCAGGTACTCGCCGCGCAGCGGGCTCCAGCCGCCCCAGGTCTGCGGGTTGTGCGGCGGCCACCGCGGCTCGCGCAGCTGCTCCAACGTCAGGCCCGCGGCGACGATCTGCGCGACCCGGCTCTCGATCGTCGGGTGCGTCTCGGCGTACGTCAGCGCGCCGCGGGCGTCGCGCTCGGTGTAGGCGCGCCGGTCCCAGTACGGCGTCACGGCCGTGAGCCCCTCGTGCCCGGGCACGTCCGGAAAACACCAGCGGATCGGATGCGGTTCGGCGGCCACGAGCCGGCCACCGGGGCGCAGCACCCGGGCCGCCTCCGCGAAGAAGGCGCCCCCGTCGGCGACGAACGGCAACACCCCGTAGGCGGTGAAGACGACGTCGAACGACTCGTCCGCGAAGGGCAGGGCGCACCCGTCGCACTGCACGAGCGGCACCGCGCCGTCGCGGGCCGTGTCGATGCGGCGCGCCGCGGCCAGCATGCCGCCGGACAGGTCGCTCGCGACCACCCGCGCCCCGAGACCGGCCACGTACCGGGAGCCCTGGGCCGCACCGGCTCCGACCTCGAGCACGTCGCGCCCGGCCACCGGCCCGAGCAGCCCCAACTCCGACTCCCGCCAGCCCTCCGGACCCCAGACCAGCTCCGCGTCGCCGAGAAACGCGCCGTGCTCGTCGTAGTAGTCGGCGGCGTTGGCGTCCCACCAGCCGCGGTTGGCCCGCACCGCCTCCGCCGCGTCAACCGGCGCCCGCGTCACCGTGGGCACGTCGTCGGGGCGGGGCAGGGAATGCCCGTCGTCATCGAGGCGTTGACGCTCCTCGACAGGGTGCGACCCGCGGGCCTCTCGGGCCTCTCGCGACTTGCGGGCAGCGCGGGTGTCGGTCGGTTCGCTGGACGGCATGGTGCCAGTCTGCCCTCCGGGCCGAACGCGCCGAACGTGACGAACGGGCCGAATCACCCCCGAGAAGCCGCCTGGGTACACAGGTTTTGCGCCATCCGCGTGACGGTCGGTAGTGTTATCAAGAGCACACGTCTGTCCGCCGCCGACGACTCGCCCGAGACACGGGCCCGTGCGTCCGGCGGTTTCGTGTGTTCGGCGCTGGCTCAGCGGCGCGGGTGCAGGCCCGGGTCCGGAGCCCGTTTCACACCCTGTCCATCCAGGGCGATCGTGCCGTCACCGGCTGCAAACGCCGACAAACGTCTGCAGTCGTCTGCGTCACGGCGCCCCTCGAACACAACTGTCCATCGGAGCCCCTACATACATGACTGCCACCACGGCTACAGCTCAGATCGCGATCAACGACATCGGGTCGGAGGAAGACCTGATCGCGGCGATCGATTCCACGATCAAGCATTTCAATGACGGCGACATCGTCGAAGGTGTCATCGTCAAGGTCGACCGGGACGAGGTTCTCCTCGACATCGGGTACAAGACCGAGGGTGTCATTCCCTCCCGCGAACTTTCCATCAAGCACGATGTCGACCCCGACGAGGTCGTCACCGTGGGTGACGAGGTCGAGGCCCTGGTTCTCCAGAAGGAGGACAAGGAAGGCCGCCTCATCCTGTCCAAGAAGCGTGCGCAGTACGAGCGGGCGTGGGGCACCATCGAGAAGGTCAAGGAAGAGGACGGGGTCGTCACCGGCACCGTCATCGAGGTCGTCAAGGGCGGCCTGATCCTCGACATCGGGCTCCGGGGCTTCCTGCCTGCCTCCCTCGTCGAGATGCGCCGGGTCCGTGACCTGCAGCCGTACGTCGGCAAGGAGATCGAGGCCAAGATCATCGAGCTCGACAAGAACCGCAACAACGTGGTGCTGTCGCGTCGGGCGTGGCTCGAGCAGACCCAGTCCGAGGTGCGCACGACGTTCCTCAAGGAGCTGCAGAAGGGTCAGGTGCGCTCCGGCGTCGTCTCCTCGATCGTCAACTTCGGCGCGTTCGTCGACCTCGGTGGGGTCGACGGGCTCGTGCACGTCTCCGAGCTGTCCTGGAAGCACATCGACCACCCGTCCGAGGTCGTCGAGGTCGGCCAGGAGGTCACGGTCGAGGTGCTCGACGTCGACATGGACCGCGAGCGGGTCTCGCTGTCGCTGAAGGCGACCCAGGAAGACCCGTGGCAGCACTTCGCCCGCACCCACGCGATCGGTCAGGTCGTGCCGGGCAAGGTCACCAAGCTCGTTCCGTTCGGTGCGTTCGTGCGCGTCGACGACGGCATCGAGGGCCTGGTGCACATCTCCGAGCTGGCTGAGCGTCACGTCGAGCTGCCGGAGCAGGTCGTCACCGTCGGCGGCGACATCTTCGTCAAGGTCATCGACATCGACCTCGAGCGTCGCCGCATCAGCCTGAGCCTGAAGCAGGCCAACGACGCCGCGATCGGGAACGCCGAGTTCGACCCGACGCTGTACGGCATGGCGGCGGAGTACGACGAGCAGGGCAACTACAAGTACCCCGAGGGCTTCGACCCGGAGGCGAACGAGTGGCTGCCCGGCCACGAGGAGCAGCGCGAGCGCTGGGAGAAGCAGTACGCCGAGGCGCACGAACGCTGGGAGGCGCACCGCGCGCAGGTCGAGGAGGCCCTCAAGGCCGACGCCGAGGCCGCCGCGTCCGGCGAGACCGCCGCTCCGACCTCCTACTCCTCCGGTTCGCAGGACTCCGGTCAGGTCAGCGCCGCCGAGGGCACCCTCGCCTCCGACGCCGCGCTCGCCGCGCTTCGCGAGAAGCTCACCGGCCACTGAGTCGTCCTTAGCCGAGACTGAGTCGGTCAACCGGGCCCCGTCCCCGCAGCACGCGGGGGCGGGGCCCGCTGCCGTCTCCGCTGCCGTCTCCGGCGCAGTCTCCGGCGCCGTCGGAGGCCGTGTCGGACGACGTGTCGCGCGCCGGTCCGCGGGCGGCGCTTGCTAGAAAGTGCGGGTGAGGACGCAGCGACCGTCCCGGCCGTCCCCGCGCGGGCGCCGGATCGGCCCGTGGGCCGCGGGTTTCGACATCCAGGGGCACCGCGGGGCCAAGGCGCACCTGCCGGAGAGCACGTGGCCGGGATTCCTGCGGGCCGTCGAGTTGGGTTCGACGTCGGTCGAGTTCGACGTGCGCCTCACCGGCGACGGCGACGTCGTCGTCTGGCACGACGCGACCCTGGCCCGGGCCGACCCCGCGTTGCCCGCCGACGTGGCGCAGGCGTGGATCGCCGACCTGCCGACGAGCGTCGTCGTCGGAACCGCCGTGCGGCCCGGCTCCGCGCCGATCCTGCGCCTGCGCGACCTGCTGACCCGCCTGGGCGAGCAGCTGCCCAGCACCTGGGCCGTCGTCGAGGTGAAGGTCGACCACAACGTGCCCGGCGCCCCCATCGCCCGGGAGGCGCTCGTGGACGCGGTGCTCGCCGACATCGCCGCCACCGGTTTCGAGCGCGCCGTCGTGCACTCCTTCGACTGGGCGGTGCTCGAACGGGCCCGCCGGACCGCCTCCCACCTGCCGCGATCAGCGCTCGTCGAGGCGAAGACGCTGCGGCCGGGCAGCCCCTGGCTCGGCGGCGTCGACCCGGCCGGTTGGCGCGGCCCGCGCGATGTCGTCGCGGCGGCGGTCGCGGCCGGAGCCGACGCTCTGGCTCCGAACTGGCAGTGGCCCACCGATGCTCGCGAGCCGGGCGGCCGGATCGTGTCCGGCGGCGCGCTCGACGCGGCGTTCGTGGAGGCGGCGCACGACGCGGGCCTGCCGGTCGTGCCGTGGACGGTCAACGACCCCGCGCAGATCGCCCGGCTCATCGACCTCGGCGTCGACGGCATCGTCAGCGACAGCCCCGAACTGGTTACGCAGGCACTGACTTCGGCGCGGCGGCCGTCGGGCGGCTCACACGGGTGAGCGGGTGGGAAACACCCCGTGACCAGGTGGGCAGAGTTAGGGTCGGGGCATGTTGCGGATCGGTCTGACGGGGGGCATCGGCTCCGGAAAGTCGACGGTGACGGGCATCCTCGAGGAATTGGGGGCCCTCGTCATCGACGCCGACGCGCTGGCGCGGGAGGTGGTGGCCGCCGACACCGAGGGGTTGGCGGCGGTCGTCGAGCGGTTCGGGCCTGGGGTCATGGCCGCCGACGGTTCCCTCGACCGGCCGGCGCTGGCCTCCGCCGTCTTCGGCGACGAGCAGGCGCGCCGCGACCTGGAGGCGATCACGCACCCGCGCATCGCCGCCCGCACCGCGCAGATCATGACGGAGGCGGGCCCGGACCGGATCATCGTCCACGACGTGCCGCTGCTCGTCGAGAAGCGCATGGGCGGCAACTATCACCTCGTGGTCGTCGTCGACGCCCACCACGCGACCCGGCTCGAGCGGCTCGTGCAGCAGCGCGGGATGCCGGAGGCCGACGCCCGCGCGCGCATGGACCACCAGGCCAGCGACGACCAGCGCCGCGCCGCCGCCGACGTGGTCATCTCGAACGAGGGCTCGCTCGACGAGGTGCGGGACGCGACCCGCCGCCTGTGGGACGACCGGATCGTGCCGTTCGACGCGAATCTGCGCGCGGGCCGCGTCACCCGCTCCGCGGAGACCCCCGTGCTCGTCGACTACGACGAGGAGTGGCCCGCGACGGCGGCACGTCTGGCCGAACGCATCGGTGCGGCGCTGGGGGAGCGGGCCCCCGCGATCGAGCACGTCGGCTCCACCGCGGTGCCCGGCATGCCCGGCAAGGACGTCATCGACCTGCAGGTCGGGGTGCCGCGGCTCGCGGACGCCGACGACCCGGAGTTCGTCGGCGCCCTGGCCGCCATCGGGTTTCCGCGCATCGACGACTACCGCATGGACCACCCCACCGACGACCTGCCCGACCCGATGCTGTGGATCAAGCGGTTCCACGGGTCGTGCGACCCGGGTCGCGTCGTGCACCTGCACGTGCGCGAGCTGGAAAGCGCCGGCTGGCAGTACGCGCTGCTGTTCCGCGACTGGCTGCGGGCCGAGCCGGAGGCCGCCGCGGAATACGTCGACGTCAAGGCGAGCGTGTCGGCCGAGCACGGCGCGTCGAGCGAGTACGCGCAGGCCAAGGCGCCGTGGTTCAGCGAGATATGGCCTCGGATGCAGTCGTTCGCGCAGCGCACCGGCTGGCAGGACTGACAGCGGGCACACAGCCGCGGCACCGCTGGGCCCCGGGATGACGAGCGATCCTGTGCGGTAGTCGTCGGCGACCCGTCGACGCCCCCAGTTCGCGCCGCACGGAGGTCCGTCGTGCCCACCCATCCGCCCGTTCCCGCAGGTACCCCCGCAGTGGCCCCGGCCGCTGGGCCATCGGTCTCGGGTGACCTCGTGCTCGTCGGCGGCATGCCGGGCGCCGGCAAGTCGACGGCCATCGCGGCGGCGGGGCTCGACCTCGTCGGGGTGCGGGCGCTCGACCCCGACGGCCTTCGCCACTGGTTCGCCCGCCGGCTCCCAAGCACGCCGTACCGGTTCTACCGTCCGCTGTGTCACGCCCTGCACGCCGTCGTCGTGCTGAGCCTCATCCTGCTCGGCCCGCGCCGCGCCGGGCGTCTGCTCGTGCACGAGCCCAGCACCCGGCCGGCTCGGCTCCGAGCCCTGTCGTGGCTGGCCGGCCGCCGCGGCTGGCGCCCCGCGCTCGTGTACGTCGACGCCGCCCCGGAAGCCGCTCTCGCCGGGCAGGTCGCGCGCGGCCGGGTCGTCGACCCGTCGTCGTTCGCCGCCCACGTGCGCCGCTGGGAGCAGTTGCGGCGGGAGGCCGCCACCGGCCGATGCTGCGGCTGGTCGACGGTGCTCACCGACAGGGCCGGGGCCGCGGACGCCCTGCGCATCGTGCTGCGCGGCTCCGGTGACCTCGGTCGGCTTTCCTCGGTGGCTCGCGACGCGGGCTCGCACGAACCGCAGGCCGCCTGAACACCCGCTGAAGACCGCCTCCCCACTACTCTCCCGAGTACCGAATCGTGACCGAAAACACAGTCACGACAGATGAATTGGAGAGTCGGGATGAACAAGATCGCTGGGTCGACGGGTGCGCTGATCGCCGGGCTACTGCTCGCCGGGTGCGGCACGAACTCCGGGGCCACCGGGGCCACCGGGACATCGGCGGCTTCTGGGGCGGCCGGGGGAGTCGACCGCGTCTCGTCGGGCTCCGTGGTGGCGGCGCAGGCACCCGCCTCGGCGAACTCGGCGGCCCCGTTGGCCTCGGCGGCCTCGGCGGCTGCGCCGAGCGACGGCTCCGCTCGGCCTCCGCGCGACTGTCGCCCGATCACGAAGAAGCAGGTGAAGCGGCTGTTCGACCGCTGGAACGCTGCCGTGAAGAGCGGCGACCCGGAGGCCGTCGCGAAGAACTACGCTCCCGACTCCCTGCTGCTCGCGACGTTGAAGAACGAGCCGCGGACCACCCGCGCGGCGAAGGTGGACTACTTCGAGGAGTTCCTCGAGAGGAAGCCGGTCGGTCGCGTCATCGAGACCGACCGGCACATCGAGACCGACTGCCGCACGGCGCTCGACGCCGGCGTCTACGTGTTCACGTTCGCGAAGGACGGCAGCAAGACCGTCGCCCGGTACACGTTCACGTACCGCTGGGACGCGCGCCGCTGGCTCATCAGCAGCCACCACTCCTCGGCGATGCCGGAGCCGGTTGCGGCAGATTCGCCCTGGTTGAAGCCCTGATCGACGGGTTCCGTGGGGCGCTGCGGCGGGGTCTGACGGCCCCGCCGCAGCGGACGGGGAAGAACCTTGTCGGTGGTGGCGTTTACCGTCTTCGTTATGCGCCCCACGACCGACCTTCAACGCACGGTGGCCCCCATCCGGGTGGTCTCCGATTACGAGCCTTCGGGCGACCAGCCCACCGCCATCGCCGACCTCGCTCATCGGATCGACGCCGGCGAGCAGGACGTCGTGCTGCTCGGCGCCACCGGCACCGGTAAGTCGGCGACGACGGCCTGGCTCATCGAGCAGGTGCAGCGGCCGACGCTCGTGTTGGCCCCGAACAAGACGCTCGCCGCCCAGCTGGCGAACGAGTTCCGGGAGCTGTTGCCGCACAACGCGGTCGAGTACTTCGTCAGCTACTACGACTACTACCAGCCCGAGGCGTACGTGCCGCAGACGGACACGTACATCGAGAAGGACTCCTCGATCAACGACGAGGTCGAGCGGCTGCGGCACTCGGCGACCAACTCGCTGCTCACTCGTCGTGACGTCGTCGTCGTCGCGTCGGTGTCATGTATCTACGGCTTGGGCACGCCGCAGGAGTACGTCGACCGCATGGTGCGCCTGAAGGTCGGGCAGGAGATCGACCGCGACGAGCTGCTGCGGCAGTTCGTCACCATGCAGTACACCCGTAACGACCTCGCGTTCAGCCGCGGCACGTTCCGGGTGCGCGGCGACACCGTCGAGATCATCCCGGTCTACGAGGAGCTCGCGGTGCGCATCGAGTTCTTCGGCGACGAGATCGAGCGCATCTACACGCTGCACCCGGTCAGCGGTGAGGTCGTGCGCGAGGAAGACGAGATGTACGTCTTCCCCGCCACGCACTACGTCGCCGGTCCGGAGCGCATGGAGCGGGCGATCAAGGGCATCGAACTCGAACTCGCCGACCAGCTCGAGACCTTCGAGAAGCAGGGCAAGCTGCTCGAGGCCCAGCGGCTGCGCATGCGCACGACCTACGACATCGAGATGATGCGCCAGGTCGGCTCGTGCAGCGGCATCGAGAACTACTCGATGCACATCGACGGGCGCTCCCGCGGGTCGGCGCCGAACTGTCTGCTCGACTACTTCCCGGAGGATTTCCTGCTCGTCATCGACGAGTCGCACGTCACCGTGCCGCAGATCGGGGCGATGTACGAGGGCGACATGTCCCGCAAGCGGGTGCTCGTCGAGCACGGCTTCCGCCTGCCGAGCGCGATGGACAACCGGCCGCTGAAGTGGGAGGAGTTCCTCGAGCGCATCGGGCAGACCGTCTACCTGTCGGCGACGCCGGGCGACTACGAGCTGGCGAAGTCCGACGGGGTCGTCGAGCAGATCATCCGCCCGACCGGCCTGGTCGACCCGGAGATCGTGTTGCGCGGTACGAAGGGGCAGATCGACGACCTGCTCGAGCAGATCCACCAGCGCACGCAGCGCAACGAGCGGGTGCTCGTCACGACGCTGACGAAGAAGATGGCCGAAGACCTCACCGACTACCTCCTGGAGAAGGGGGTGCGGGTGCGCTACCTGCACTCCGAGGTCGACACCCTGCGGCGCGTCGAGCTGCTGCGGGAGCTGCGGATGGGGGATTACGACGTGCTCGTCGGCATCAACCTGCTGCGCGAGGGCCTCGACCTGCCCGAGGTGTCGTTGGTCAGCATCCTCGACGCCGACAAGGAGGGCTTCCTGCGCTCCACCCGCAGCCTGATTCAGACGATCGGCCGCGCCGCCCGCAACGTTTCGGGCCAGGTGCACATGTACGCCGACACGATCACCCCGTCGATGGCCGAGGCCATCGAGGAGACCCGCCGGCGGCGGGAGAAGCAGATCGCGTTCAACACCGCCAACGGCATCGACCCCAAGCCACTGCGCAAGCGCATCGCCGACATCACCGACATGCTCGCCCGCGAAGACGCCGACACCGAGGCGCTGCTGGGCAGCGGACGCAGCCAGTCGCGCGGGCGCAAGGGCGGCGGTCGGGCGTCGTCGGCGGCACCGGCTCCGTCGCGGATCGATCCCTCCGCCATGGCGTCGGCCGAGCTGGCCGAGCTCATTCAGGAGCTCACCGGGCAGATGCACGCCGCGGCCGGGGAGCTGCAGTTCGAGCTCGCGGCGCGGTTGCGCGACGAGATCGGTGACCTGAAGAAGGAGTTGCGGGCGATGCGCGCCGCGACCGGCTGACGGCACGACGGAGTCCGCCTCGGACACGATTTGCCGCTATTGCAGTGATCCGCGTGCCGCTACATAGACGTTCGGCTCCGGCATCTGGAAGGATGTGGCAGTCCTCGGAGGGGAGTATCCCGCGACGGCCACCTCGCCAGCACGGCGCCCAGCGCACCGGTCGGTACCGACCTGCAGCACTGGGCGACCCGGGGGGCCGACCCGCTCGATCGGGTGGGAGAGACCTCCGGCCGCCCGCTTGAGGTACCGGAAGGCTCTCCACCTATGAATACCCCCTTGTGGGTCTGGATCGCCACGATCGGCGTGACGTGCACCTTCCTGCTGGTCGACGTCCTGTGGATCGTGAAACGGCCGCACGTGCCGTCGATGGCCGAGTGCGCGCGCTACCTGGCCTTCTTCGTCAGCGCCGCGATCCTCTTCGGCATCGGTATCGGCGTGCTCGCCGGCTGGAACTTCGGCGCGGAGTTCTTCGCCGGCTGGTTGACCGAATACTCGTTGTCGATCGACAACCTGTTCGTCTTCATCATCATCATGGCCAAGTTCGGCGTGCCGGAGAAATACCAGCAGGCCGCGCTCATGGTGGGCATCATCATCGCGCTGATCCTGCGGGCGATCTTCATCGCCGTCGGCGCCGCGCTGATCAACCAGTTTGCGTGGGTGTTCTACATCTTCGGAGCGTTCCTCATCTACACGGCGGTCAAGCTGGCCAAGGAGGGCCTGGACGAGGACGAGGACGACGAGTTCAAGGAGAACGCCTTCCTCACCTGGGTCACCAAGCGTTTCCCGGCGACCACCTCGTGGCACGCGGGCACCAAGCTGTTCACGCACGAGAACGGCAAGCGCGTCATCACGCCGATGCTCATCGTCATCCTCGCGCTGGGCTCGACCGACCTCATGTTCGCGCTCGACTCGATTCCCGCCATCTACGGCCTGACCCGCGAGCCGTTCATCGTGCTGACCGCGAACATCTTCGCCCTCATGGGTCTGCGGCAGCTGTACTTCCTCATCGGCGGCCTGCTCAAGCGGCTCGTGTACCTCAGCCTCGGCCTGTCCGTGCTGCTGGCCTTCATCGGCGTGAAGCTCATCTTCCACGCGCTGCACGAGAACACCCTGCCGTTCCTCAACGGGGGTGAGCCGATCCACGCGGTGCCCGAGATCCCGACGTGGCTCTCCCTCATCGCGATCGTCCTCATCCTCGGTGTCACCACGATCGCCAGCCTCATGAAGACCTCCCGCGACAAGCGCGAGCAGGTCGGTTCCTGACCGCGGATCGAGTCAGATCGGCGCGGCTCGGCTCGGCGCGGATCGCGCTGGCCCGGAAATACGATCGGCGGCCCGGTGGGCATTCCCACCGGGCCGCCGGCGTGTGTTCCCACGGTTGCCCGGGTGACCGTGGGGAATTCGACGCGCGAAGTAGCTGCGCCTGGTGCTGTCGTGTCAACCCGGGCGCGGCCAGGCAGGCGCGCGGTCAGGCAGGCACTCCTGGCCGGGTGCTCACCCACATACCGAGCACAGCAACCCCGGGCGCGGCCGGGCAGGCGCCACAGCCGACGCTCGACCCCCACCTCAAATGCTCGCCGACGTCCCGAGGCCGCTACGCCTCCGACTCGGACGGGTGCCCGCGGAGAATTCGCCATATCGACGATCCCGATGAAGCCTCCCCGGGGGTCGGCCAGCGAACCCGCAGGCCAGGAGGCTGCCGCGAAAACGAACCCGCGACGCGATAGCCGAAATGGTGAAACGATCGCGGGTACCGGGGCCGACTGCGCGTGTGTTTGACACGCGGGTGCCGCCCGCCAACTCGCATGTCGGCGACCACGATGGAGTGCTTCGGGCATCTCGTGCAGGTCGGGCTCGGGGCGCTACTACGGAGGGCAGTCGGGGAGTTTGGCACCCTGCTGCCCGTTGTGGTGGTCGACCAGGGCCGCCCTTCAGTGGTCGTGAAGTGACCTATCTCACAATCTCTTCCTTGGGTGAATTCCATTGTGAGGGAGGTCTATTCGCAGCCCACGGAACTGCCTTGAATACGCCTGTGGCGCAGGGTTCTTCGCGCGATGGAGGGATAGGCCAGTGAACAATAGTTCGATATTCTATGAGCATGCATTCCTCTCCGATGGGCGACTTTTCCGGCGGTGCTGCGGCACCGGCCGGTGGCGTCGATGTGTCGGGAGGCGGGGTGGCCCAGCCTGTGGGGGAGGCGCTACTGGGGCAGGTTCAGGCGGCCCGCGCGGCGTTGTCGGGGTTGCCGGGGCTGTTGTCGCGGGTCGGGTCGGATGAGTTGCCCGAGCTGGCCGCTGCTGCCGCCGGCGCCGTGGCCGCGGCGTGCGCCGCGCAGGCGGCGGTCGTGCTGGAGGCCGAGAACCGCGGCGTCATCGCGGAGTCCGATCATCCGCGGGTGCCGGCATGGGTGCAGCAGTCGCACGTGGAAGCCGGGGTACCGGTGTCGCCCAGCCGGGCTCGGGCGTTGGGGGCGCTGGCGCGGATCTGCGATCGCCAGGACGCGGCGCCGCTACGGGAGGCCGTTCTTGAGGGGCGGGTCACCATCGAAGCTGCAGACCTGCTCGCCGGTACCTATCGGCGGTTGCAGGGGTCGATCGCCGTGACCTCCTGGGACGGGGTCATGGACGCGCTCATTCGGTTGGCTGCGCACGGGGTGAACCGGCGGGAACTGGCCGCGATGGAAGAGCGATCATCGGGCAGTACGGCACCGAGCAGGAATACCTGGAGCGGGAGCGCCGGTATGACCGGCGCGACTTCACCGAACTCACGCTCAATCCGCGGACGGGGATGTACGAAGGCCGCGTGCGGCTCGACGCCGCGTCGGCCGCGACGGTGATCGCCGCGATCAACGCCCTGAGCGCGCCGAGGCCCACTAAGCCAGCGACAGCTGACGCGGCTGACGCGGTTGACGCGGTTGACGCGGTTGACGCGGTTGACAGGGCCGAAGCGACGGACCCGGCGGCCGCCGGTAAGCCCGAGCCCGACCTGCGGACCGCGGGTGAACGCCGCGCCGACGCGCTCGTCGCGCTGGCCGCGCACGCCGCGGTTCCGGACAAGAACACTCCGGGCACCGGCTCCAAGGCCAAGGTCGTCGTGACCATCAAGCTCGCCGACCTGGTCGCCGGCCTCGAATCCGAGGCCCTGCCCGGCCTGTTCGCCGACCTCGTGCGCAAGCATCGCGAACACACCGGCGGCACCGGATTCCGCACCGACCACAACCACGACTGCGGCACCACCGCCTTCGGGCACACCCTGACCCCCGGCCAGGTGCGGGTGCTCTCCTGCGATGCGCAGATCATCCCCGCCGTCCTCGGCACCGGGCCCGAACCCCTCGACCTCGGCCGTGGAAAACGCCTGATCACACCGGCACTGGCCACCTACCTGGCCATGCGAGACGGCGGATGCACCTTCCCGGGCTGCTCCATGCCACCGGCCTGGTGCGACGGGCACCACCTGATCAGCTGGCTCATGGGCGGCCCCACCGACCGCCACAACACAGCGCTGCTCTGCCGACATCACCACACGGTCGTGCACCGGTACGGCTTCGTCGGGGTTGTGGTCGACGGCCAAGTCCGGTGGAGCAGAGCCGACGGCACCCCCATCGGCAACCGACCACGCGCCGGATAACGCCGACCGCCGAGCCGGACGGCTCGGAGATAGCACCGCGCGTCCCGATGTCGGTGACGCACGGCTTCGATACCCTGTCTCGCATGGTGGAAAGTCGCGAATCGCGGGACGCATCGGTGCAGTCGGTGGATCGAGCGATCTCGATCCTGCAGGTGCTCGCCCGAGGTGGCTCAGTGCGGGTCAGCGACATCGCGAGCAATCTCGACCTGCACAAGTCGACGGTCTCGCGGTTGCTGGCCACCCTCGAGGCGCGCGGCCTCGTCGCGAAGAACGAGACCCGCGGCAGCTACTCGCTCAGCGACGGCATCCTGCAGCTCGCCGCCGGGGCCACCCGGCGCCGCGGGGGGCCGGTCCTCGACCGTCAGATCTGCGAAGAACTCGCCGAGGCGGTGGGGGAGACGATCGTCGTGACCATCCTCGACGGCGACGCCGTGCTGAGCATCGATCAGGTCACCGGTCCCGCCCCCATCAGCGCCATCAACTGGATCGGGCAGCGCTCCCCGCTGCACGCCACGTCCTCGGGCAAGCTGTTCCTCGCCGAGGAATCGCCGGAGTCCGTCACACGCCTCCTGCCGACGCTCGCCCGCTACACCGACCGCACCATCACCGACCCGCAGGCGCTGGCCACCGAGCTCGCCGCCGTGCGCGACCAGGGCTTCGCCGTCGTACACGGGGAACGAACGCCCGGCCTGTCCGCCGTCTCCGTGCCCGTCCGCGACCTCGAGGGGCGCATGCTCGTCGCGCTCACCGTCTCCGGGCCCAGCACCCGCATCGCCCCCCAGGCGGTGCCGACCATCGTCACGCACGCTCGTGCTGCCGCCGCCCGCCTCTCGGAACGCAACGGGCACCCCAAGCGCGGCTGACCGCGCACTCCGAAACCCTTGACAGGTCGAGTCCGCGGCTGGTTCCGTTATCAAGTAGAACCGCATCGTGAATCGACCCGCGATGCGAAACAGCCGCCCAAGCGATCGTCAATGACGACGACGCGGTGGCCCCGCGCAACACCCTTCCGAAGAGAGCCCCATGGGACTGCCCGACCTCGACCCCCTGCTCCAGCCCTTCCACCTGCGCCACCTCACCCTGCGCAACCGGATCGTCAGCACCTCCCACGAGCCGGCGTTCGGCGAGGACGGCATGCCGAAGGACCGCTACCGCCTCTACCACCGCGAAAAGGCCCGCGGGGGAGTCGGATTGACGATGATGGGCGGCTCGGCCGTCGTCGCCCCCGACAGCCCGCCCGCGTTCGGCAACCTGCTGCTGTACAAAGACGAGATCGTCCCGTGGCTGCGCGCGATCGCCGACGACGTGCACGACGCCGGTGCCGGCCTCATGTGTCAGGTGACCCACCTCGGTCGGCGCAGTTCCAGCTACACGGGCGACTGGCTCCCGATGGTCTCGGCCTCCCCGGTGCGCGAGCCCGCCCACCGCGCCTTCCCCAAGGCCGCCGAGGACTGGGACCTCGACCGCATCGTCGACGACTACGTCTCCGCCGCGCAGCGCTGTCGCGAGGCCGGGCTCGACGGGATCGAGCTCTACCTCGCCGGGCACCTGCTCGACAGCTTCCTCTCCCCGCGCACCAACCGCCGCGACGACGAACTCGGCGGCGACCTGGCCCACCGGCTCGCCTTTCCCCGCCGGGTCGTCACCGCCGTGCGGCAGGCCGTCGGGCCGGAGTTCATCGTCGGCATCCGCATGATGGTCGAGGACGACCGGCCCGGCGCGCTGCCCCGCGACGAGGGCATGACCGCCCTGCGCGCGTTCATCGACGACGGCGTCGACTTCCTCTCGACGATCAAGGGGTCCATCGAGAGCGACCACACTCTCGCCCAGGTGATTCCGTCGATGGGGCAGCCCTCGGCGCCGTTCCTCGACTGGTCGGGCGCCATCAAGAGCGAGATCGACATCCCCGTCATGCACGCCTCGCGCATCGCCGACGTCGCCACCGCTCGCCACGCCGTGCGCGAGGGCCTGCTCGACCTCGTCGGCATGACCCGCGCCCAGCTCGCCGACCCCTACCTCGTCAGCAAGATCGCCCGCGGCGAGGAAGACCGCATCCGCCCGTGCGTCGGCGCCAACTACTGCCTCGACGCGATCTACGCCTCCGGCGACGCCAAGTGCGTGCACAACCCCGCCACCGGCCGCGAGGCGCTGCTGCCGCACGAGATCGAGCCCGACTCCGGTCCCGCCAAGCGCGCCGTCGTCATCGGAGCCGGTCCGGCCGGCCTCGAAGCCGCCCGCGTGCTCGGCGCCCGCGGCCACCACGTGACGCTCCTCGAGGCCGCCGACGCCCCCGGCGGGCAGCTGCGCATGCTGCAAGGCTCCCGGCACCGGCGCGACCTGCTCGGCATCGTCGACTGGCGGTTCGCCGAGGCCCGGCATCACGGCGTCGACATCAAACGCGGCCACTACGCCGAGGCCGACGAGGTGCTCGCCATGCACCCCGACGTCGTGTTCGTCGCCACCGGCGGCATGCCGAACTCCGACGTGCCCGCCGAGGGAACCACCCTCGTGCGGGACACGTGGGACCTGCTGGACGGCACCCTCAAGCCGTCCGGCGACGTGCTGTTCTTCGACGACCACGGCGGCCACCAGGCGCTCGACGCAGTCGAGGCCCTGCTCGAACGCGGCTGCCGCGTCGAGTACGTCACCCCGGAACGCACGATCGGCGTCGACGTCGGCTCGATGAACTCGCCCGCCTACCTGAAGCTGTTCGCCGAACACGACGTGCGCCTGAGCCTTCCGTACTACCTGCGGGCCGTGCGCAAGAGCCCGAACGGGCGGCTCGAGGCGACGCTGTGGAGCGAGTACGCCGACCGCGAGATCACCCGCGAGGTCGACCACGTCATCGTCGACCACGGCACCCTGCCGGTGGACGACCTCTACACCGAACTCGTCGCCGGGTCGATCAACGGCGGCGCCGTCGACCACGACGCGCTCATCGCCGGGCGGCCCCAGGAGGTCGTCCGCAATCCCGACGGCGCCTACCGGCTGTACCGCATCGGCGACGCCGTCACCAGCCGCAACATCCACGCCGCGATCTACGACGCACTGCGTCTGGCGCTCGCCGTCTGAGGCGGGACGTTCGTGACCGACCCACTGCGGAGCGGCCGCGCCGCTATGGAATATTGCACCTCGTGGGTGCGGGGCCCGCGGCCTCGCCTGCGGCGAACCGAGAGCGAGCGAGCATGCGCGTAGTCATCGTCGGCGCCGGCATGATCGGGGCCTGCACAGCCCTGGCGCTGGCCCGGGCCGGCTGCGAGGTCGAGGTGCTCGACCGGCTCCAGGTGGGGGCGGGCACGACGAGCCGCGGCGAGGGCAACGTGCTCGTCTCCGACAAGGGGCCCGGGCCCGAGCTCGACCTCGCCCTCGTCAGCCGCCGCCTCTGGGGCGACCTTGCGCTCGAGATCGGCGCCGACGCACTCGAATTCGAGGCCAAGGGCGGCGTCGTCGTCACCCCTGACACCGCCTCGCTGCCCGCGCTGCGGGAGTTCGCCGACGGCCAGGCCGCCGCGGGCGTGGACGCCCGGACCGTCGACGACGTGCACGAGCTCGAGCCGCACCTCGCGCCCGAGCTCGACGTCGGCATCTGGTACCCCCAGGACGCCCAGGTGCAGCCGGTGCTCGCGGCCCACGCGATCCTGCGGCACGCCTGCGCGCTCGGAGCCCGATACCGGCCCGGCACCACCGTCGTCGGCGCGCTCCAATGCGGCGGACGGCTCACCGGGGTGCGCACCGACACCGGGGACGTCGCGGCCGACGCCGTCGTCAACGCCGCCGGCACCTGGGGCGGCGCGGTCTCGGAGTCGCTCGGAGCGCCGGTGCCGGTGCTGCCGCGCCGCGGGTTCGTGCTCGTCACCGAGCCACTGCCGCTGTGGGTGCGGCACAAGGTCTACACCGCCGACTACGTGACGAACGTCGCCGCCTCCACCGAGGGCCTGGAAACCTCGTGCGTCGTCGAAAGCACCCGCGGCGGCACGATCCTCATCGGCGCCAGCCGCGAGCGCGTCGGCTACGACACGACGATGCTGCCCAGCACCCCCGCGCGCCTGGCCGCCCAGGCCGTCTCCCTCTTCCCGCGGCTCGCCGACGCCTCGCTGCTGCGCGTCTATCGGGGCTTCCGCCCGTACTGCCCCGACCCCCTGCCGGTCATCGGCCCCGACGACCGGATGCCCGGGCTCGTCCACGCCTGTGGCCACGAAGGAGCCGGGATCGGGCTCGCGCCCGCCACCGCCGAGCTCGTCGCCGCGCACCTGCTCGGCGGCGACGTCGACGCGGCCGCCGGGGGAGATGCCGCCGCCTTTTTGCCCGGCCGGTTCGCGACCGACACCGCGAAGGAGACGTGATGACCGAGTTCAGCTTCGACGGCCGGCCGGTGCCGTTCCGGCCGGGCCAGACCGTCGGCGCGGCCCTCGTCGCCGACGGGCGCCTCTCGTGGCGCAGCACCCGCCGCCACAGCGCCCCGCGCGGCATCTTCTGCGGCATCGGCGTCTGCTTCGACTGCCTCGTCACCGTCGACGGCCGCCCCAACGAACGCGCCTGCCTCGTGCCCGCCGCCGACGGCCTGCGCGTCAGCACCCAGGAGGGCACCGGACATGACGACTGAGCGCGCCGACCTCCTCGTTGTCGGAGCCGGTCCGGCCGGCCTCGCCGCCGCCGTCACCGCCGCCCTCGGCGGCCTGCGGGTCACGCTGCTCGACGCGGGCCCCGGTCTCGGCGGCCAGTATTGGCGCCACCCCGCGCCCGGCGCCGCCCGGGAGCTGCGCTCCTCGACCCGTCGCTACCACCACGACCTGCGCACCTACGCGGCGCTCACCGACTCCGTGGCCCGGCTTGCGGAGCGCGGCGCGCTGGCCTACCGGCCGAACCACCAGGTGTGGACCGCCGCCGTCTCGGACGGCACCTCCGGCGGCTTCGTCGCCCACGCCGTCGACCGCGGGGATGCCCGCGCTGAGCCGCGCGCCCGCCGCTACTCCGGCTCCCGGCTGCTCGTCGCGACCGGAGCCTACGACCGGCAGCTGCCGTTCGAGGGCTGGGACCTGCCGGGGGTGTTTTCCGCCGGCGGCCTGCAGGCGCTGCTCAAGGGCAACGGCGCGCGGGCCGGCAGCCGCGTCGTCATCGGCGGCACCGGGCCGTTCCTGCTGCCGGTGGCCGTCGGGCTCGCCCAGGCCGGGGCCGAGGTCGCTGCGGTCTGCGAGGCCTCCTCAGGCGCCGGCTGGCTGCGGCAGGCTCGCGCGCTGTCCGGCGTGCCCGGCAAGCTCGTCGAGGGCGCCGAGTATGCCGCTGAACTCGCCCGTTATCGCATCCCGCTGCGGCCCCGCACCGCGATCATCGCCGCCCGCGGCGACCGGCGAGTCGAAGAAGTGACGACCGCCCGGCTGTCCGCCCAGGGCGCGGTCGTGCCGGGCTCGCAGCGCACGCTCGTCGCCGACACGGTCGGGGTCGGCTGGGGGTTCGCGCCGCAGCTGGACCTGGCGGTGACCCTGGGGTGCGAGCTGACCGGCTCCGCGGACGGCAACGAGGTGGTCGTCGTCGACGCCGGACAGCGCACGAGCGTGCCGGGTGTCAGCGCCGCGGGGGAGGTGTGTGGTGTCGGTGGCGCGGTGCTCGCGCTGCGCGAGGGGCAGCTGGCGGCCGAGGCCGTGCTCGCCGACTCCGGTCGCGAACCGGTTACCGGCGCAGCCGATCTCGAGCGGGTGCGGCGCCTCGTCGCCGCCCACCGCGCGTTCGCCACTGCGATGCACACCGCGCACCCGCTGCCGCCGCGCTGGGGCGAGCAGGTCGGCGACGACGCCACCGTGTGCCGCTGCGAGGAGGTCACCGCCGGGGCCGTGCGGGCCGCCGTCGACGAAGGAGCCGGTGACGCCCGGCAGGTCAAGCAGCTGACCCGCGCCGGCATGGGCTGGTGCCAGGGGCGCATGTGCGCCGCCGGCGTCGAGTGCCTGGTGCGGTCGACGCGGCCGGACGCTCCCAGCGCCGGTGCGCCGCTGCGGATGCCCGCGAGCGAACGGCTCGTCGCCACGCCCGTGCCGCTGCGCGCCCTCGTCGCCGAGAGCGACGCCTGACACGCCGCGAGTCCACCCAGAGTCACCGAAGCAGCTCACCGAAGCAGTTCACCGAGGAAAGGAACAGCATGCGTTCGCAGGTCGTCTACCACGCCGTCGACAGCCACACCGAGGGCATGCCGACCCGCGTCATCACCGGGGGCGTCGGGGTGCTGCCCGGCGCGACGATGTTCGAGCGCCGGCAGCGGTTCGTCGCCGAACGCGACGGACTGCGCGAGCTGCTCATGCGCGAGCCCCGCGGCCACTCGGCGATGTCCGGGGCCATCCTGCAGCCGCCCACCCGCGACGACGCCGACTACGGCGTGCTCTACATCGAGGTCTCCGGCTGCCTGCCGATGTGCGGCCACGGCACGATCGGCGTCGCCACCGTGCTCGTCGAGACCGGCATGGTGCCCGTCGTCGAGCCGGAGACGGTCATCCGCCTCGACGCCCCCGCCGGCCTGGTCACCGCCCGGGTCGCGGTCAAGGACGGCCACGCGGAGTCGGTGACCCTGGAGAACGTCTCCTCGTACTGCCACGCGCTCGACGAGGTCGTCGACGTGCCGGGCTACGGGCAGGTGCGCTACGACATCGCCTACGGCGGCAACTTCTACGCGATCGTGCACCTGGAGGACCTCGGCATCGACTTCCAGCGGCGCAACGGCCAGCGGATGCTCGACGCCGGCCTGGCGATCATGGACGCCATCAACGCACAGAATCCTGTGCGGCACCCGGAGAATCCCGACATCAACGTGTGCCATCACGTCTACCTCGAGGCGCCCGGCTCCACCGCGCAGCACTCGCGGCACGCCATGGCGATCCACCCCGGCTGGTTCGACCGCTCACCGTGCGGCACCGGCACGAGCGCCCGCATGGCCCAGCTGCACGCCCGCGGCCTGCTCGGCGTCGACGAGCCGTTCGTCAACGAGTCGTTCATCGGCTCGCGTTTCATCGGCCGCATCGCCGGCGAGACGACCGTCGGCGACCGCCCCGGCATCCGCCCCACCGTCACCGGGCGCGCCTGGGTCACCGGCACCGCGCAGTACATGCTCGACCCCAGCGACCCGTTCCCGCGCGGCTTCACGATCTGATCGTCCCCGGACACAGCCTCCGAATTGCCCAGCTACGTATGCGAATTCGCAGGCCCGCCGGTTGGCGACGGGCCTTGACACGGGTGTCGGCCGCTGCTTTTCTGGCACGCGAATCGTCGGCCCTCGACCGTGAACGGTGGTGTGTCGAGCGCTGCTCCGCGACGGGGTCGACTGTGCGGTCGTCCCGGCCATGAACCGGTGGGAGATCTCATGACAACCGACGACCAGATCGCACGGGCTGAGCGCGAGGGGCCGCGCAGGGGCAAGGTCGGGGTGGTGTTCTTCGCCTCTCTGGCCGTCGCGCTGGCCTTCATCGGCTGGGGCGTGTTCTTCACCGACAGCATGCAGCGGTTCAACGCCGCCGCGCTGGAGACGATCATTCGCTCGTTCGGCTGGGTCTACCTCATCGCCACGACGTTTTTCATCTTCTTCCTGCTGTTTCTCGCCATGAGCCGGTTCGGGCGCATCCGCCTGGGACGCGACGAGGACCGTCCGGAATTCAGCACGCTGTCGTGGTGGGCGATGCTGTTCAGCGCCGGAATGGGCATCGGACTGGTGTTCTTCGGGGTCGGGGAGCCGATATCGCACCTGACGAACCCGCCGCTGGGGCGCGCGGAGCCGAATTCGATCGAGGCGGGCCGGCTCGCCATGCAGTACACGTTTTTCCACTGGGGACTGCATGCGTGGGCGCTCTACGGACTGGTTGCTCTCACGTTGGCCTACTTCCAGTTCCGCCGCGGCGCCCGCGGCATGATCAGCGCCGCCTTCTATCCGTTGTTCGGCGAGCGAGTCAACGGGTGGGTCGGCCACGTGATCGACATTCTCGCGATCTTCGTCACGGCCCTCGGGGTGGCGACCTCGTTCGGTCTGGGCGCGACCCAGATCAACGCCGGGCTCAACTACGAGTTCGGGATCACCGAAAGCATTCCCGTCCAGGTCGTGATCATCGTCGTCGTCATGTGCCTGTTCCTCGCGTCGGCCGTGTCCGGCCTGGACCGGGGTATCAAGATCCTCAGTAACCTCAACATGGCCCTGTTCACGCTCATCATGGTGTTCATCCTCATCGTGGGCCCGGCGGTCTTCATCTTCGACACGTTCACCGCCTCCATCGGCAACTACCTGCAGAACTTCCTGTCGATGAGCTTCACGTCCGGTGCCTTCACCGACGGTGCCGGCCAGGAATGGCTGCAGCAGTGGACGCTCTTCTACTGGGCCTGGTGGATGATGTGGGTCATGTGGGTCGGCACGTTCATCGCCCGCATCTCCAAGGGCCGCACGATCCGCGAATTCGTCGCCGGTGTGCTCATCGTGCCGAGCGTGCTGTGTTTCCTGTGGTTCTCGGTGCTGGGCGGGGCCGCGATCAATCTCGACATCTTCCACGGCGGAAACATCGGTGCCGCCGTGGCGGAGAACATCAGCACCGCCCTGTTCATCACCTTCGAGCAGTTCCCGATGAGCACCGTCGTCTCGCTCGTCGCGATCCTGCTGATCGGCTCGTTCTTCATCACCTCGGCCGACTCCGCGGCCTTCGTGCTCGCCATGCTGTCGAGCAACGGCGACATGAATCCGTCGGCGAAGATGAAGGTCATCTGGGGCGTCTTCGTCGCGTTCTTCGCCTTCGTGCTGCTCCTCGCGGGCGGCCTGGAGGCGGTACAGCAGGTCGCGATCATCACCGGCGTGCCGTTCACGATCCTGCTGCTGCTCATGGCCGTCTCGCTGTACCGCGGCGTCGCCGAGGAGTTCATGCCGGCTCACGAAGGCGGCCGCCAACACCGGACCGGGGAGGCGCACGGGCAGCCCGCGACCGAGGACGCGCGGGACCAGGCGCACTGACGAGTGGCCTGACGGCTACCCGGACGGGCTGAGAGCTACCAGCCGCGCTCGCGCCACTCCGGCACGCTGGGGCGCTCGGCGCCGAGGGTGGTGTCGGCGCCGTGGCCGGGGTAGACCCAGGTGTCGTCGTCGAAGACGGCGAACACCCGGCTCTCCAGGTCGTCCATGAGCTGCGTGAAGTCCTGCGGCGAGTTCGTCTTGCCGGGGCCGCCGGGGAAGAGGCTGTCGCCGGTGAACAGGTGCACGCGGCCGCCGGGCTCGGCCCACGCGAGCGCCACGGAGCCGGGCGTGTGGCCGGTCAGGCGCACGACCGACAGGTCGACGGCGCCGAACGAGATGACGTCGCCGTTCTCCACGGTCTCGTCGACGGCCACGGGCAGCTCCGGCGCGTCCGGGCCGCCCGCGTACGTCGTCGCGTGCGTCGCCTCGACGACGGCGCGCAGCGCGCGGTGGTGGTCCCAGTGCTGGTGGGTGGTGACGACCGCGTGCAGCCGCCCCGAGCCCTCCCGCACCAGCTCACCGATGCGCTCGTTGTCGTCGGCGGCGTCGATGAGCAGCTGCTCGTCGGTGGCGGTGCAGGTGAGCAGGTAGACGTTGTTGTCCATCGTGCCGACGCTGCATTTGCGGATCGTCAGGCCCTCGAGTTCGCGCACGTCGCTCGGTCCGCCGGGAGAGACATCTCCGGTGTAACCCATGTCACTGCTCCTGATCTGGTCGATAGCGGACGGGTGGCCGACCGCGAGCAGGAAGACGTCCGGACGGGGGGCGCCGCGTGACGTCTCGCCCGTTCGCGGGGCATTGCATTCAGTCTTGCCCATCGAGCGCCGTGACGGTGAACGGGGGGAGGCGGGTCGTGCCCCGCCGCGGCGAAGAGAACCTTGACGGGTCTTGTCAGTGCGGCCACATAGCATGTCCGACGTGCCGCAGCAGACCACCACATCCCCCCCGCCACCCGGCGCCGCCCTCACGCGCCCCACGCACGATCGGCTCGTCGTGCGTGGCGCGCGTGAGCACAACCTGCGCAACGTCTCGATCGACATCCCCCGCGACGCGCTGGTCGTCTTCACCGGGCTGTCCGGCTCGGGCAAGTCCTCCCTGGCGTTCGACACGATCTTCGCCGAGGGCCAGCGCCGCTACGTCGAATCGCTCTCGGCGTACGCCCGCCAGTTCCTCGGCCAGATGGACAAGCCCGACGTCGACTTCATCGAGGGGCTGTCGCCGGCCGTCTCCATCGATCAGAAGTCGACCAACCGCAACCCGCGCTCCACGGTCGGCACGATCACCGAGGTCTACGACTACCTGCGGCTGCTGTTCGCGCGGGCCGGGCGGCCGCACTGCCCGACGTGCGGCGAGCCGATCACCCGGCAGTCGCCGCAGCAGATCGTCGACCGCCTCATGGAGCTGCCCGAGCGCACCCGCTTCCAGGTGCTCGCGCCCGTCGTGCGCGGCCGCAAGGGGGAGTACGTCGACCTCTTCGCCGAGCTGCAGACCAAGGGCTTCTCCAGGGCCCGCGTCGACGGCGAGGTCGTCTCCCTCACCGAGCCGCCCGCGCTCGAGAAGCAGCGCAAGCACACGATCGAGGTCGTCGTCGACCGGCTGGTCGCCAAGGGGTCACCAGGTGAGGCGGGTGAGGCGGGCGCCGACCCGGGCGTCAAGCGCCGGCTCACCGACTCCGTGGAGACCGCGCTGCAGCTCACCGGCGGCGTGTTGCTCGTCGACCTCGTCGACGTCGAACCGGGCGGCACCTCGCCCGACGGCATGCCCAAGGAGCGGCGCTTCTCCGAGCGCATGGCCTGCCCCAACGACCACCCGCTGTCGATCGACGAGATCGAGCCGCGCACGTTCTCGTTCAACTCCCCGTTCGGCGCGTGCCCGGCCTGCACCGGCCTGGGCACCGAGCTCGAGGTCGACCCCGACCTCGTCGTGCCCGACCCGGATCTCACGCTGCGGCAGGGCGCGATCGCGCCGTGGACCCAGGGCGGCGGCCTGTCCGACTACTTCGTGCGGGTCGTCGGCGCGCTCGGGGAGGACCTGAAGTTCTCCCTCGACCAGCCGTGGCACTCCCTGCCCGAGCGCGCCAAGGAGGCGCTGCTGCACGGGCGCAACCACAAGGTGCACGTGCGCTACCGCAACCGGTTCGGCCGGGAGCGCTCGTACTCCACCGGCTTCGAGGGCGCCGTGTCGTTCGTGCGTCGCCGGCACGAGGAGACCGAGTCCGACTGGTCGCGCGAGCGGTACGAGGGCTACATGCGGCAGGTGCCGTGCCCGGTCTGCGGCGGGGCCCGGCTCAAGCCGGAGGCCCTGTCGGTGCTCGTCGGGGGGTTGAGCATCGCGCAGGTCAGCGCCAAGTCGATCACCGAGTGCGCGGCCTTCCTCGGTGAGCTGCGGCTCAGCGCCCGGGAGGCGCAGATCGCCGAGCGGGTGCTCAAGGAGATCCAGTCGCGCCTGGGCTTCCTGCTCGACGTCGGCCTCGACTACCTCTCGCTCGACCGGCCCGCGGCCACGCTCTCCGGCGGCGAGGCACAACGCATCCGGCTCGCGACCCAGATCGGTTCGGGCCTCGTCGGGGTGCTGTACGTGCTCGACGAGCCGTCGATCGGGCTCCACCAGCGCGACAACCACCGGCTCATCCAAACCCTCACCCGGCTGCGCGACCTCGGCAACACGCTCATCGTCGTCGAGCACGACGAAGACACGATCGACGCCGCCGACTGGGCCGTCGACATCGGTCCCGGGGCCGGGGAGCACGGCGGCCGGGTCGTCTACTCCGGCCCGGTCGACGGGCTGCGCGCCCACGCGGAGTCGGTCACCGGCGCCTACCTGTCCGGGCGCCGCGAGATCGCGCTGCCGCAGCACCGCCGCGGCATCGACAAGAACCGGCAGGTGCGGGTCGTCGGCGCGCGACAGAACAACCTGCACGACGTCACGGTCGACTTCCCGCTCGGCGCGTTCGTCGCGGTCACCGGGGTGTCGGGCTCCGGCAAGTCGACGCTGGTCAACGACATCCTCTACAACGTGCTCGCCAACAAGCTCAACGGCGCCCGGCACGTGCCCGGGCGGCACAAGACGGTCACCGGGCTCGACCACCTCGACAAGGTCGTGCACGTCGACCAGAGCCCGATCGGCCGCACCCCCCGCTCGAACCCGGCCACGTACACCGGGGTGTTCGACAACATCCGCAAGTTGTTCGCGGAGACCACCGAGGCGAAGATCCGCGGCTACATGCCCGGCCGGTTCTCGTTCAACGTCAAAGGCGGCCGCTGCGACGCGTGCTCCGGCGACGGCACGATCAAGATCGAGATGAACTTCCTGCCCGACGTGTACGTGCCGTGCGAGGTGTGCCACGGCGCCCGGTACAACCGGGAGACCCTCGAGGTGCACTTCAAGGGCAAGACGATCGCCGAGGTGCTCGACATGCCGATCGAGGAGGCCACCGAGTTCTTCGCGGCGGTGCCGGCGATCGCGCGGCACATGCGCACGCTCAACGACGTCGGCCTCGGCTACGTGCGGCTCGGGCAGCCCGCGCCGACCCTGTCCGGGGGCGAGGCGCAGCGCGTCAAGCTCGCCGCCGAGCTGCAGAAGCGCAGCACCGGCCGCACGATCTACGTGCTCGACGAACCAACCACCGGGCTGCACTTCGAAGACATCCGCAAGCTGCTCGGCGTGCTCCAGGGCCTGGTCGACAAGGGCAACACGGTCATCGTCATCGAACACAACCTCGACGTCATCAAGTGTGCCGACTGGGTCGTCGACCTCGGCCCCGAGGGCGGCAACCGCGGCGGGCTGGTCGTCGCCACCGGCACCCCGGAGCGGGTGGCCGCCAACCCCGACAGCCACACCGGCCGGTTCCTGCAGGGGGTGTTGGGCCGCAGCGCGCACGTTCCCGACGTCGCGCCCGTCGTCCCCGTGCAGGAGGCCCTCGCGCCGGCACGGGGCGCGAAGGCGGCGCGGGCGGGCGCCGCGAAGGGCACCCAGCGCGCGAAAGCCACCACGACCGAGAAGACCGCGAAAACCACGAAGACTGCGAAACGCAGCCCGCGACGGTCCGCCTGAGGGAGCGCTCAGCGGCTTTGACAGAATCAGCGGCACGCACAGCGACCAAGGAGGATCTCGTGAACACCGCCCGCCCTGACCGCCGTCAGTTTCTCGCCGCGATCGGCACCATCGCGGTCGCGGGGGTGACGATCCCGGTGCTGGCTGGCTGCGGTTCGGGATCGGAGGCGCCGACGGCGTCGTTCCCCGAGGTCGACGACGCGACCAAGCAGGCGATCGGCGCCGCGATCAACGCCGGCGAGGTCCCGGTCGGCGGGGCCAAGTTCTTCACCGACGCCGGCCTCATCGTCACCCAGCCCACCCAGGGGCAGTACGTGGCGCTCACCGACATCTGCCCGCACGAGCAGGGCAAGGTCACCCGCCTGACCAACGGCAAACTCGTCTGCCCGCTGCACGGCAGCCAGTTCGACCCCGCCACCGGGGCCGTCACCGCCGGACCCTCGCTCGCCGGGCTGGCCACCAAGTCGGTCAGTGTCTCCGGCTCCTCGGCGACGCTGACCTGACCTGACCTGACCTGACCTGACCTGACCTGAGCTGCGCTGACCTGAGCTGCTACTCCTCGCCGAGGTAGGCCTTGCGCACCTCGTCGCTGGCGAGCAGGTCGCGGCCAGGGCCCTCGAGCACGATGCTGCCGACCTCGAGCACGTAGCCGTGGTCGGCGAGCTTGAGGGCCGCCTGGGCGTTCTGCTCGACGAGCAGGATCGTCGTGCCCTGAGCGCGCAGCGTGCGCACGGTCTGCATGATCCGTTGCATCATCAGGGGCGACAGGCCCATCGACGGCTCGTCGAGCAGCAGCAGCCTCGGCCGGCTCATCATCGCCCGGCCCATCGCGAGCATCTGCTGCTCGCCGCCGGAGAACGTGCCCGCCGGCTGCGCGCGCCGCTCCCGCAGGATCGGGAACAGCTCGAACGCCGCCTCCAGGTCGTCCTTGAGCTCGCTGTCGCGGCGGCTGTACCCGCCGAGCAGCAGGTTCTCCTCGACGCTCATCCGCGGGAAGATCCGCCGCCCCTCGGGGGAATGCGCGACCCCCATCGTGACGATCTTGTGCGCCGGGGCCCGATCGATCCGCTCGCCCTCGAACAGGATCGAGCCCGACTCCGGACGCAGCAGCCCCGAGATCGTGCGCAGCGTCGTCGTCTTGCCGGCGCCGTTCGTGCCGATGAGGCAGACCACCTGACCCTGCTCGACCGTCACCGAGATGCCCTTGACGGCCTTGATCTTGCCGTAGCTGACGACGAGGTCCTTGATCTCGAGCATGGCGCTCACGCCTGGTCCTCCTTCGCCCGCCGGTGCCCACCGGCCGCCTGCGCCGCCTTCGCCTCGGCAGCCCTGATCTCGGCCAACTCGGCCTCGTCGGCCTCCGTGATGTCGGAGTCGGTGCCGTCTCCGGTGCCGATGTACGCCTCGATGACCCGCGGGTCGGACTGCACGACCTTCGGGGTGCCCTCGACGAGGGTCGCGCCCCGCACCAGGCACAGCACCCGGTCGCACAGGTTGAAGATGAACCGCATGTCGTGCTCGATGACGACGACCGCGAGGCCGCTGTCGCGGATCTTGAAGATGAGCCGTTCGGCGTCGCGGGTCTCCTGCGGGTTCATGCCGGCGGTGGGCTCATCGAGCAGCAGCACCTTCGGCTCGGTGGCCAGGGCCCGCGCGATCTCCAGCCGCCGCTGATCGCCGTACGGCAGGTTGCGCGCGAGGATCTCCGCCGAGGCGCCGAGGCCGACGTAGTCGAGCAGCTCCTGCGCCTTCTGCCGGGTCTCCGCCTCCTCGCGGCGATACTTCGGCCCGTGCAGGATCGACGTGAGCGCCTTGGACGACGTGCGGCAGTACCGCCCGACCATGACGTTCTCCAGCGCCGTCATGTTCGCGAACAGCCGGATGTTCTGGAACGTGCGCGCCATGCCTGCCATGACGACCTTGCGCGGCCGCGGCGGCAGCACGGTGCCGCTCAGCCGCACCTCACCCTCGGTGGGCCGGTACATGCCGGTGAGGCAGTTGAAGAACGTCGTCTTGCCGGCGCCGTTCGGGCCGATGAGCCCGACGATCTCGCCCGGGTAGACGTCGAGGTCGACGTCGTCGACGGCCAGCAGACCGCCGAAGCGCATGACGATGCCGCGCGCCCGCAGCAGGGGCTCCGCGCCGCGACCGGGGTCGTCCGGGGTCTCGCGTGCCGTCTCCGCGGCAACCGTGCTCATTCGGTGACTCCTTCCGTCTGCCGCAGATGGACCTTCTGCACGTTGGAGGCGAGGTGTTCGTCTTCCTCGTGGAACTCCAGCTTGCGGCGCCGGCTGGCGACCAGGCCCTCGGGGCGGAACCGCATCATGAGCACGAGCAGCAGCCCGAACAGCAGCAGCCGGTACTCGCTGAAGAAGCGCAGCTTCTCCGGCAGCAGCTTGAGGATCACTGCGCCGATGAGCACACCGCCGACGGTGCCCATGCCGCCGAGCACGACGGCCGCGAGCAGGAACGCGGACTCGAGAAACTGGTACTGGTCGGGGGTCACCGACACGTCGTGGTGCGCCTTGATGGTGCCCGCCAGGCCGGCGAGGAACGCGCCGCCGGCGAACGCGAACAGCTTGAGGCCGAAGGTGTTGACGCCCATCGCGTCGGCTGCCGTCTCGTCCTCGCGGATCGCCACCCATCCGCGGCCGATGCGGCTGTTGTTGAGGCGGGTGAACACCAGGATGATGAGGCCGAGCACGACCAGCAGCAGCAGGTAGTAGTTCGCGAACCGGGTCAGCGTCACCCCGAAGATCTGGTGCTGCTGCCCGAAGTCGAACCCGAAGAGCACGAGCTCGGGGATGGCCGGGATGCCGTTCGGCCCGTTCGTCAGGTTCGGCCCGTTGTTGCCGTCGAGGTTGAACATCGCGTACCGGAAGATCTCGCCGAACGCGAGCGTGACGATCGCCAGGTAGTCGCCGGAGACCCGCAGCGTCGGGCTGCCGATGATCAGGCCCAACAGGGCGCAGAAGCACGCGCCGATGAGCACGGTGACCAGGAACGGGGGCGTCCACTTGAGCGTGGCGAACGCCGAACCCGACAGCACCGCCCCGACGTAGGCGCCCGCCCCCAGGAACGCGATGTAGCCGAGGTCGAGCAGCCCGGCGAGGCCGACGACGATGTTCAGACCGAGGGCCGTGGCGGCGAAGATGATGACCTGCGTGGCGATCGACATGTTCGCGTCCGACCCGCTCTGGGTCATCGGGAACGCGAACGCCGCCGCGAAGGCCGCGAGCATGAGCACCCGGGAGTGGCGGGAGCCGACGATGCCCAGCCAGGTGAAGAACCGCGCGGCCGACAGCGCGGCCGCCACGACCCCGAGCGTCACGAGTAGGAGCACGAACTGCCACGGGTCGCGCAGCGCGAGGGCGTCGGCCGCCAGCAGCAGGAAGGCGGCCACGCCGACGACGATGATGAGGATCTCCGCCCAGCCCGGCAGCGCGACCAGGGTGACGTCGCGGTCGGCGCGGGCGGGGCTGAAGTGCCCTCCGGCGGCCGTCAGCACGGCACCGGCGACCACCACCCAGGCTCCGGGGTCGGCGTTGATGAGCCCACCCGCCTCCAGGGTGATCGCGAGCAGCACGAGCACCATGTAGCCGAGCGCCCCCAGGCCCAGCGCGCGCAGGGCCGGCGCGGTGTCGAGGTAGCGGCCGAGTCGGTGCAGCGGACCGCGCATCCCGAGCGCGAGCACGAGACCCAGCGCCCCGATGACGATCATCGAGATCTGCACCGGCGCGGGGTTGACGTACATCGTCAGGTCGCCGAGCACCCGCGGGTTGTAGCACCACGACATGAGTGAGCCGACGACGAGCAGCAGCGTGCCGGCGAGCGCCAGCGGCCAGGCGGCCCGGGCGAGCCCCGAGTCGGGCGCCGGCTTGGCGAGCAGGGTGGCGGTCATGCGCGGTCCACCACCCGGGCGCCGAGCAGGCCCTGGGGCCGGAAGAAGAGCACGAGGATGAGCAGCGAGAACGCGAAGACGTCCTTCCACGTGCTGCCGATGAACGGGATGCCGCTGGCCAGCGCCTCCGCGACCCCGAGCACGAGCCCGCCGACGACGGCCCCCTGCACGTTGCCGATGCCGCCGAGCACGGCCGCGGTGAAGGCCTTGAGGCCGGCCATGAAGCCCATCCGGAAGTCGATGTTGTTGTTCTGCAGGCCGTAGGCGATGCCCGCGATGCCGGCCAGGGCCGCGCCGACCGCGAACGCGATGACGATGACCTTGTCGACGTTGATGCCCATGAGGCGGGCCGTGTCCGGATCCTGCGACACCGCCTGCATCGCGCGGCCCTGCTTGGTCTTGTTGATGAACCAGTACAGGAAGATCGCGCACACGAGCAGGGCGCCCATCGTGAACAGCGCCGGGCGCTGCACCTGCACCGGGCCCAGCGAGATCGCCGCGCCGGTGACGTGCTCGATCGGCGGGAACGGGATCTTCGCCCGGGCGTTCGGGAAGCCGGGAATCGTGCCGTAGAAGAGCCGCACGAACTCCTGCAGGAAGATCGAGATGCCGATCGCCGTGATGAGCGGGGCCAGTCGTGGCGCCCCCCGCAACGGGCGGTACGCGACACGCTCCATGACCACGGCGGTGAGCACCGAGGCCGCGATCGCGCCGAGCAGCATCACCGGCAGCACCCACAGGGCGGTCGTGCCCCGGAAGAGCAGGAAGTACGTGCTCAGGGCCCCGAAGGCGCCGATCATGAAGACCTCGCCGTGGGCGAAGTTGATGAGTTGGACGATGCCGTAGACCACCGTGTAGCCCACGGCGATCAGGGCGTAGAGCGAGCCGTTGGTGAGGCCGTTCACCAGCTGCTGGGGGATGTCACCCATGAGTGGTTGGTCCTTCGTGTCTGCCGTCGTGCTGTCCACTGTCCGGTGCGCCGACGCCGGGGAGGCGCAACCGGTGGCGTGACACGCGACACGGGCGGTGGAGCTGGGGCTCCGCCGCCCGTGTCACGTGCGCTGAGAAATACCGGGTGTCTACTCGACGCTGCCCGTCTTGGCCGCCGCCCACTTGCCGTCCTTGACCTCGTAGGCCGTGAGGACGCGCGTGGTGCTGTCGCCGTACTGGTCGAAGGAGACCTTGCCGGTGACCCCCTCGAAGTCGACCTTGCCGACCGCGTCGACCGTGGCCTGGCGCGCCGAGCTGGCGTCCTGCGCGCTGGCCAGCGAGGTCTTCAGGCCCTCGATGATCGCGTTCGCCGCGTCGTAGGAGTACGCGCCGTACGCCCCGGCCGCGTCGCTGTACCCGGCCGCCTTGTAGGCGTCGAGGAAGGTCTTGCCCTTCTCCAGCGACTCGGTCGGCGCGCCCACCGAGGTGGCCATATCGCCGGTCGCCGTGGCGCCCGCGAGCTCGATGAACTTCGGGTCGTAGATGCCGTCGCCGCCCATGAGCGGAACGTTGAGACCGGCGCTCTTCATCTGCTGGCTCAGCGGCCCGGCCTGCGGGTACTCGCCGCCGTAGTAGACCGCCTGCGGCTTGCCGCCCTGCACCGCGGTGATCGCGGTCTGGAAGTTCGCGTCGTCGGGGTTGATCGTCGTCGCGGCGGTGATCTTGCCGCCCTTGGCCGTGAAGTCCTTGGTGAACGCGTCGACGAGGCCCTGGCCGTAGGCCTTCTTGTCGTGGATCGTCGCGACGTTCTTGATGCCCTTGGACAGCAGGTACTGGGCGGCGAACGGGCCCTGCACGTCGTCGGTGGTGCAGGTGCGGAAGTAGTTCGCGTAGGTGCGCTTGGGGGCGGTCGCGAAGTCCGCGCCCTTGGTCAGGGCGGGGTTCGTGTTCGCGGGGGAGACCTGCACGATGTTGGCCGAGGCGAGCACCGGCTGCACGTTCTGGGCCACCGAGCTGTTGAGGGTGCCGACGACGCCGATGACGTTCGGGTCACCGGCGAGCGCGGTGGCCGCGTTCTTGCCGGTCTCCGGCTTGGCCTCGTCGTCCTTCGCGTCGACCTGCAGGGTCCAGCCCGGGATGGCGCCCGATTCGTTGGCCTGCTTGACGGCGAGGTCGACGGAGTTGCGGATGCCCAGACCGAGGGCGGACAGGTCGCCGGACAGCGGGGCGATGACACCGATCGTGGCGACCTTGCCGGAGGCCTGGCCGCCGGAGCCGGAGCCGGAGTCGCCGCCGCGGGAGCCGCAGGCGGACAGGGCCAACGAGGCCGCGAAGATCGTCACGCCGACGCGGACTGCGGAACGCTTGAGCACAGGGACCTCCTGTGAGGGGTAGCGCGGAGACGGGTGCTCACCCGGCTCCGACTCGCTCCAACGGACCGCAGCGAGTGGGCAGGACAGTAGATCGGATAGGTGCCGACACACATCATTTGTGGGCCACCGTGGCCAGGTCGTTACCTATTCGATGGCCGACCGTAAGGTGGTGCGGTGCCCGATCCAGCGTCCTACCGGCCCCGAACGGCCGACATTCCAACCGAACCCGGCGTCTACCGGTTCCGTGACGCCGAGGGTCGGGTCATCTACGTCGGGAAGGCGAAGTCGCTGCGATCCCGGCTGTCCTCGTACTTCCAGGATCAGTGGGCGCTGCACCCGCGCACGCGCACGATGGTCAACACCGGCGCGAGCGTCGAGTGGACGGTCGTGGCCACCGAGGTGGAGGCGCTGCAACTGGAGTACTCCTGGATCAAGGAGTACGACCCGCGGTTCAACGTCAAGTACCGCGACGACAAGTCGTACCCGTACCTCGCGGTGACGATGGGGGAGGAGTTTCCCCGCGCCCAGGTCATGC
This sequence comes from Piscicoccus intestinalis NBRC 104926, assembly GCF_001515525.1. Lineage (GTDB taxonomy): Bacteria > Actinomycetota > Actinomycetes > Actinomycetales > Dermatophilaceae > Kineosphaera > Kineosphaera intestinalis. The sequence goes on from NZ_BCNQ01000004.1 coordinate 50,159, forward strand.
GGGGCGCCAAGCGTAAGAGCACCCGCTACTTCGGGCCGTACGCGCACGCGTGGGCGATCCGGGAGACCCTCGACACGCTGTTGCGGGTGTTCCCGCTGCGCACCTGCAGCAACGGCGTGTTCCGCCGCGCCGGGCAGGTCGGGCGGCCGTGCCTGCTCGGCTACATCGACAAGTGTTCGGCGCCCTGCGTCGGGCGGGTCGACGCCGAGGAACACCGCCGCATCGCCGCGGACTTCTGCGACTTCATGGGCGGCGACACCGGCCGGTTCGTGCGCCGGCTGCAACGACGCATGAAGGCGGCCGCGGCCGAGCTCGACTTCGAGACCGCGGCCCGGCTGCGCGACGACATCGGGGCGCTGGAGAAGGCGCTGGAACACTCGGCCGTCGTCTTCACCGACGCCACCGACGCCGATGTGTTCGGCCTCGCCGGCGACGAACTGGAGGCGGCGGTGCAGGTCTTCCACGTGCGCGGCGGCCGGATCCGCGGCCAGCGCGGCTGGGTGCTCGAACGCGCGCACGTGCCCGACGAGGACGACGGCACGCTCATCGGGCACCTGCTCGCCCAGGTCTACGGCGGCCGCGCGGCCGGCGACGTGCCCCGCGAGGTGCTCGTGCCGGTGCTCCCGGCCGACGCCGACGCCCTCGGGCAGTGGCTCGGCGGCCTCGCCGGGAGGCGGGTCGACCTGCGGGTGCCGCAGCGCGGCGACAAGCGGGCCCTCCTGCAGACCGTCGAACGCAACGCCCACCAGTCCCTGGCGCGGCACAAGGTCTCCCGCGCCGGCGACCTCACCAACCGCGGCCGCGCCCTCGAGGAGCTGCGCGAGGCCCTCGACCTCGACGAGGCCCCGCTGCGCATCGAGTGCTACGACGTCTCGCACGTGCAGGGCACGAACGTCGTCGCGTCCATGGTCGTCTTCGAGGACGGCCTGCCGCGCAAGTCCGAATACCGGCGGTTCGCGATCCGTGGCTTGGCTGGCTCGGGCGGCTCGGCTGCCTCGGGCGGCTCGGCTGGCTCGGGTGATCCCGGCGCCGACGAGCCGCCGGTGCGCTCCGACGACACCGCCGCGATGCACGAGGTGCTCACCCGCCGGTTCCGCCGGCACCGCGGCGCCGAGACCGCCTCCGAGACCGGGGAGCCCGACGACGGGCCGGTGGGCGATGCCGGCGTCGAGCGGGCCGAGCCGGCCGAGACGACCGAGGCTCCAGAGGCGACTGAGGCACCTACTCAGCCCGGCATCGACCCGGAGACGGGCCGCCCGCGGCGGTTCGCGTACGCCCCGCAACTCGTCGTCGTCGACGGCGGCCTGCCGCAGGTCAACGCCGCGCAGGCGGCGCTGTCCGACCTCGGGGTGACGGACGTCGCGGTCGTCGGGCTCGCCAAGCGGCTCGAGGAGCTGTGGCTGCCGGGGGAGGAGTTTCCCGTCGTGCTGCCGCGCACGAGCGAGGGGCTGTTCCTGCTGCAGCGGCTGCGCGACGAGGCGCACCGGTTCGCGATCACCTACCACCGGCAGAAGCGCTCGAAGGCGATGACGGCCAGCGCGCTCGACGGCATCCCGGGGCTCGGCGCCGCCCGACGCACCGCGCTGCTCAAGCGGTTTCGCACGGTCTCCGCGGTGCGGGCGGCGAGCGTGGAGGAGCTGCAGGAGGTCGACGGGATCGGCCCGGCGCTGGCGGCCTCGATCCACGCCGCCCTGTCGCGATCGAGCGCCGCGCCCGCCGTCAACGTCATGACCGGCGAGGTCGCCGACTGAGGGTCCCGGCCGGCCGGCGGTCGGGCCCGTTGCGCGACGGGCTCGCCGAGTCGGGGCTGCGGCCTCGTGTGCACCGATGCGCCTGCGAAGATGGGACGAGCAGCGACACCACAGCGGCCCCGGCCGGGCGCAGGCAGCCCACCGGTCCGCGCACATCGAGGAGCAGTGGCATGAACGACCGGAGGGCACCGGCGGACGCGCCCGAGATTGTCATCCTCACCGGCATGTCCGGAGCGGGACGCAGCACGGCGGCGCACGCCATCGAGGACCTCGGCTGGTACGTCGTCGACAACCTGCCGCCGCAGATGCTGCCCGCGCTCGTCGAACTCACCAGCGCCCCGGCCGGCGGGGCCGCCTCGCCGGCGCGGGTCGCGGCCGTGGTCGACGCCCGCAGCGGCGACTTCTTCAACGCCTTCCAGCAGGCCCTGCACGACCTGCGGGCCGCCGGCTACGTGCCGCGGATGGTGTTCATCGACGCGAACGACGAGTCGCTCGTGCGGCGCTTCGAGAGCGTGCGCCGCCCGCACCCGCTGCAGGGCGACGGGCGCCTGCTCGACGGCATCCTGCGCGAACGGCAGCTGCTCTCCGACGTGCGCTCCGAGGCCGACCTCGTCGTCGACACCTCCGGCCTCAACGTGCACCAGCTGTCCGCGAAGGTCCGGGACGCGATGGGCGGGCGGGCCGCCGCCGCGCGGCTGCGCATCGCGGTCGTCTCGTTCGGGTTCAAGTACGGCGTGCCGCTCGACGCCGACCTCGTGTTCGACATGCGGTTCCTGCCCAACCCGTTCTGGATCCCCGAGCTGCGGCCGTTCAACGGTCGCGACAAGGCCGTCTCCGACTACGTCCTGTCCCGGCCGGGCGCGACGGAATTCATCGAGCGCCTCGTCGACCTGCTCGACACGATGATCGCCGGGTACCTGGCCGAGGGGCGGCGCTACATCACGATCGCCATCGGCTGCACCGGCGGCAAGCACCGTTCGGTCGCGACCGCCGAGGAGGTGGCGCGCCGGCTCAACACCCCGGAGATCGCGACTCTGCTGTTCCACCGCGACCTGGGGCGCGAGTGACCCGCACGAAGGTCGTCGCCCTCGGCGGGGGGCACGGCCTGTTCGCCACGCTCGGAGCCCTGCGGCACGTCACCGACTCGCTGACGGCGATCGTCACGGTCGCCGACGACGGCGGGTCCAGCGGGCGGCTGCGCAAAGAGTACGACGTGCTGCCGCCCGGCGACCTGCGGATGGCCCTGGCCGCCCTGTGCGACGACTCCCAATGGGGGCACCTGTGGCGCGACGCGCTGCAACACCGCTTTCCCGGAGGCGGGCCGCTCGGCGGCCACGCGCTGGGCAACCTGCTCATCGTCAGCCTGTGGGATCTGTTGGGCGACACCGTCTCCGGGTTGGAGATGGTGGGGCGGCTGCTCGGCGCCCGCGGCCGGGTGCTGCCGATGGCGGCGGTGCCACTGGAGATCACCGCGCGGGTGCGCGGGGCCGACGTCATGCGCCCCGAGGAGGTCTCGCTCGTGCGCGGCCAGGTCGCGGTGGCGACGACCCCCGGGGAGGTGCTCGCGATCGCGCTCGACCCGGCGGAGGCGCCGGTGTCGCCGGACACGATCGCAGCGGTGCACGACGCCGACTGGGTGATCCTCGGCCCGGGGTCGTGGTTCACCTCGATCATGCCGCACCTCATGGTGCCCGACCTGGCCCGCGCGCTGCGCGAGACGTCGGCGCGCCGGCTCCTGACGCTCAACCTGCAGCTGAACACCGGTGAGACGTCGGGCTTCTCGGCGGCCAACCACCTCGAGGTGCTCGCCGCGCACGCGCCCGGCATGCGGCTCGACGTCGTGCTCGCCGACCCGAGCGTCGTCGTCGGCAGCGGGCAGCGCGAGCAGCTGCGCCAGGTGGCCGCCGCGATGGGCGCCCGGCTCGTCGTCATGCCCGTCGCACAGGCCGACGACGATGGCAAGCACGACACGCTGCGGCTGGCGGCCGCGTATCGCGACATCATCGGCGGCTGAGCGCGCGCGCAGGCGATAACGAGACGAAAATCACTGCCGCGCAATGATTTACAACGTTCGCGGGGCGGTAACCGGTCGGACGACACGCCGAGGGATGGCAGGATGACCCCCATGGCGATGACCGCGAAAGTGAAGGACGAGCTGAGCCGGCTGCCGGTGACCAAACCGTGCTGCCGCAAGGCCGAGGTCGCGGCGACCCTGCGTTTCGCGGGCGGACTGCACATCATCTCGGGCCGCATCGTCATCGAGGCCGAACTCGACACCGCGAGTGCCGCCCGCCGGCTGCGCACCGCTCTGCTCGACATGTACGGCACGCCCAGCGAACTCGTCGTCGTCTCCGCCGGCGGCCTGCGCCGCTCGAGCCGGTATGTCGTGCGCGTCGAGGAGGGCGGCGAGGCCCTGGCCCGGCAGACCGGGCTCATCGACCTGCGCGGACGCCCGGTGCGCGGCCTGCCGCCGCGGGTCGTCAACGGCGCGACCTGCGACGCCGAGGCGGCCTGGCGCGGCGCGTTTCTCGCGCACGGCTCGCTGACGGAGCCGGGCCGGTCCTCCTCCCTGGAGATCACCTGCCCCGGCCCTGAGGCCGCGCTGGCGATGGTCGGTGCCGCCCGCCGCATGGACCTCACGGCCAAGGCGCGCGAGGTGCGCGGTGTCGACCGCGTCGTGCTGCGCGACGGCGACGCGATCGGGGCGATGCTGACCCGGCTCGGGGCGCACGACGCCGTGCTGGCCTGGGAGGAGCGCCGGGTGCGCCGCGAGGTGCGGGCCACCGCGAACCGGCTCGCGAACTTCGACGACGCCAACCTGCGCCGCTCGGCCCGGGCCGCGGTCGCTGCGGGTGCGCGGGTCGAGCGCGCGCTGGAGATCCTCGGCGACGACATCCCCGACCACCTGCGGGAGGCGGGCACGCTGCGCCTGGAGCACAAGCAGGCCAGCCTCGAGGAACTCGGCGGGCTGGCTCAGCCTCCGATGACGAAGGACGCCGTGGCCGGTCGGATCCGGCGGCTGCTCGCGATGGCCGACAAACGCGCCGCCGAGCAGGGCATCCCCGGCACCGAGGCGGTGCTCACCGAGGAGATGCTCGAGGCGTAGGCACGGGCCGCTCGCGGGATCGCCCAAGTTTCCCGAGCACCGGGGCTGTCTGGCTGACCTAGATCGAATAGGGTCGGGAGTGATCGTACGACGAGGTACGAGTCCGCCGTGCCGGACGAGGTCCTCGCGAGGCGGCCCGACGGCCAGCCCCGAACGACCGATTCCTCTCGGCGGGCAAGGTTCCCGACAACCACTCAGGAAGGCTCAGCTGTGACTGTACGTGTGGGTATCAATGGCTTCGGGCGCATCGGCCGGAACTTCTTCCGGGCCGCCGTCGCCTCCGGCGCTGACGTCGAGATCGTCGCCGTCAACGACCTGACCGACAACAAGACCCTCGCCCACCTGCTGAAGTACGACTCGATTCTCGGCCGCTTCCCCGGCGAGGTCACCTACGACGAAGAGTCGATCTCGGTCGACGGCAAGAAGATCCTCGCCTTCGAGGAGCGCGACCCGGCCAACCTGCCGTGGGGCGAGCACAACGTCGACGTCGTCGTCGAGTCCACCGGCTTCTTCACCGACGCCACCAAGGCCAAGGCGCACATCGACGCCGGCGCCAAGAAGGTCGTCATCTCCGCTCCGGCGAAGAACGAAGACATCACCATCGTCATGGGCGTCAACGACGACAAGTACGACGGCAGCCAGACGATCATCTCCAACGCCTCGTGCACGACGAACTGCCTGGCCCCGATGGCCAAGGCCCTCAACGACGGCCTGGGCATCGAGCGTGGTCTCATGACGACGATCCACGCCTACACGCAGGACCAGAACCTGCAGGACGGCCCGCACAAGGACCTGCGTCGCGCCCGCGCCGCGGCCCTGAACATGGTGCCGACCACGACCGGCGCCGCCAAGGCCGTCGCCCTCGTGCTGCCCGAGCTCAAGGGCAAGCTCGACGGCTACGCCATGCGCGTGCCGACCCCGACCGGCTCCGCCACCGACCTCACCTTCGAGGCCTCGCGCGAGACGACCGTCGAGGAGGTCAACGAGATCGTCAAGAAGGCGGCCTCCGAGGGCTCGCTCAAGGGTCGCCTCGTCTACACCGAAGACCCGATCGTCTCCAAGGACATCGAGACCGACCCGGCCAGCTGCATCTTCGACGCGCAGCTGACCAAGGTCATCGGCAACACGGTCAAGGTGCTCGGCTGGTACGACAACGAGTGGGGCTACTCCAACCGTCTCGTCGACCTCACCGTGCTCGTCGGCTCCAAGCTCAGCTGATCACCTGATCACCTGCTGATCCGGAGTCGGTAGCTCCAGTCCTACGGCGTGCGCCGGGTGACCATCCGGTCGCCCGGCGCACGCCGTCTTCATTGCCCGAGTTTTCGCACGACTTTTTCGCACCACCTAGGAGTGCCCATGCAGACCACCGAGGATCTTCTCGCCGGCGACGTGCGCGGCAAGCGCGTACTCGTCCGCAGCGACCTCAACGTTCCCCTCGACGCCGACCGCAACATCACCGACGACGGTCGGGTGCGGGCGTCGGCCCCGACGATCAAGGCCCTCGCCGACGCCGGCGCCAAGGTCATCGTCGTCGCCCACCTCGGCCGTCCCAAGGGCGCGCCCGAGGAGAAGTACTCGCTCAAGCCCGTCGTCGCCCGCCTGTCCGAACTCGTCGGCCGCGAGGTGAAGTTCGCGTCCGACACCACCGGCTCCTCCGCCAAGGAGACCGTCGACTCCCTCGCCGACGGCGACGTCGCGCTGCTGGAGAACCTGCGGTTCAACAAGGGCGAGACGAGCAAGGACGAGGCCGAGCGCGGCGCCTTCGCCGACGAGCTCGCCTCGCTGGCCGACGCCTTCGTCTCCGACGGCTTCGGTGTCGTGCACCGCAAGCAGGCCTCGGTCTACGACGTCGCCACCAAGCTGCCGCACTACGCCGGCGCGCTCGTCGGCACCGAGGTCGGCGTGCTCAAGCGGCTCACCGAAGACCCGCAGCGCCCGTTCGCCGTGGTACTCGGCGGCGCGAAGGTCAGCGACAAGCTCGGCGTCATCGCCAACCTGCTCAACGTCGCCGACCGCCTCATCATCGGTGGCGGCATGGTCTTCACCTTCCTCAAGGCCGAGGGCTACGAGGTCGGCAAGAGCCTGCTCGAGGCCGACCAGGTCGAGACCGTCAAGGGCTACCTGGAGCAGGCCAAGGAGAAGGGCGTCGAGATCGTGCTGCCCACGGACATCGTCGCCGCCGACGAGTTCTCCGCCGGCTCGGCGCACGAGGTCGTCGCGGCCGACGCGATCCCCGCCGACAAGATGGGCCTGGACATCGGCCCGGAGTCGGCCAAGCTGTTCGCCGACAAGCTCGCCGACTGCAAGACGGTGTTCTGGAACGGCCCCATGGGCGCGTTCGAGATGGCCCCGTTCGCGGCCGGCACTAAGGCGCTCGCGCAGGCGCTCGTCGACATCACCGCCCAGGGCGCCCTCACCGTCGTCGGTGGCGGCGACTCCGCGGCCGCGGTGCGTCAGCTCGGCTACGCCGACTCCGACTTCGGGCACATCTCCACCGGTGGCGGCGCCTCGCTGGAGTACCTCGAGGGCAAGACGCTCCCGGGCATCGAGATCCTCTCCTCCTGAGCCGTCTCCCTGACCAGCAACGACGAAAGGCAACGATGAGCCAGCGCACCCCGCTCATGGCGGGCAACTGGAAGATGAACCTCGACCACGTCGAGGCCGCGCACCTGGTGCAGAAGCTCGACTGGACGCTCAAGGACGCCAAGCACGACTACTCGGCCGTCGAGGTCGCCGTGCTGCCGCCGTTCACCGACCTGCGCACCGTGCAGACCCTCGTCGAGGGTGACAAGCTCGACATCAAGTACGGCGCCCAGGATCTGTCCCCGGAAGACTCCGGCGCCTACACCGGTGACATCTCGGGCGCGTTCCTCGCCAAGCTCGGCTGCACCTACGTGGCCGTGGGCCACAGCGAGCGCCGCGAGGGCCACGGCGAGACCGACGAGCTGCTCAACGCCAAGGTCAAGGCCGCGTACAAGCACGGGCTGATCCCGATCCTGTGCTGCGGCGAGGCCCTGGAGATCCGCAAGGAGGGCGGCCAGGTCGCGCACGTGCTCGGCCAGATCGAGGCCGACCTGGGCGGGCTGCCTGCCGAGCAGGCCAAGGACATCGTCATCGCCTACGAGCCCATCTGGGCCATCGGCACCGGCGAGGTCGCCACGCCCGAGGACGCGCAGGAGGTGTGCGGCGCGATCCGCGGCAAGCTCGCGGAGCTGTACGACCAGGAGCTCGCCGACGGCGTGCGGATCCTGTACGGCGGCTCGGTGAAGTCGAGCAACGTCTCGGACATCATGGCCAAGCCCGACGTCGACGGGGCCCTCGTCGGCGGCGCCTCGCTCAAGGCCGAGGAGTTCGCCGGGATCGCGGGCTTCACCGCCTCCTGAGGCACGCGCCTCTCAACGCCGCCTCAACAACGACCCTGAAAACTGCGTGTCGTGGTCGGAACTGCGGTTCGTGCCGCAGGTTTCACCGCGACACGCAGTTTTCGGCGTCGAGGGCCGGGTCGGAGGCGGGTCGGGAAGCAGGTCGGGAGGCGGGCCGGGTTGGGCCGGAGCCGGTGTGGGCGTTGCATTTGCACGGTCTGGCGTTGCAGTATCCTGGGTGTCGGCCATGCCGGAGACCCCGTGCCTGACGACGACGAATCGAGATCTCGACCGTGGACGTGCTGACCATCGCCCTCCAGGTGCTCCTGGTGATCACTGGCCTGTTCCTCACCCTGCTCATCCTCATGCACAAGGGACAGGGAGGCGGAATGTCCGAGATGTTCGGCGGCAGCATGTCGAGCACGATGGGCGGTTCCTCGGTTGCCGAACGCAACCTCAACCGCATCACGATCACGATGGCACTGCTCTGGCTGGCCTGCATCGTGGGCCTCGGGCTGCTGACCCGGTTCGCCTCCTGAGCAACGCCCGTCGGCAACGGCGGGCGCCCCTCCACTGACGTCCGCGACCCCCTCCCGGGCGGTCGCCACACCAGGACGGTGACGACATGGCTGGTTCCAACGTCATTCGCGGCAGCCGCGTAGGCGCAGGCCCGATGGGGGAGGCGGAGCGCGGCGACGCGGCACCCCGCCTCACCGTCTCCTACTACTGCGCGCGCGGTCACGAGACGACGCCGAGCTTCGCGACGGAGGAAGGCGCCGCCGTTCCGGAGCTGTGGGACTGCCCCCGCTGCGGCTACCCCGCCGGGCAGGACAAGGAGAACCCGCCGGAGCCGCTGCGCAACGAGCCCTACAAGACGCACCTGGCCTACGTGAAGGAGCGTCGCACCGACGACGACGGCGCCAACCTCCTCGACGAGGCGCTCGGCGCCCTGCGCGCCCGCCGCGGCGGCTGACCACCAGCGGCGGCAGCTGACCCCCAGCGGCTAACCCCCGCAGCAGCTGACGCGCGCGGCGGCGCTTGACTCCCCGCGGCGGCTGACCCTCGCCACGCCGGCTGGCTCGCGAGCCCTCGCTCCCCTCGCGAGCCCTCGCCCCCTCGCTGAAAACTGCGTGTCGCGGTGAGAACTGCGACACGAACAGCAGTTCCGACCGCGACACGCAGTTTTGAGGGACGTTGTTGCGGGGCGTCGGGTGAGGGACGTTGGCTCAGGGACGTTGGCTCAGGGGCGTTGGGCTACTCGGGGGTGGCCTCGTCGACGGCGGGCGCCTTGCCCTTGGCGGTAGCCTCGGACGCCGGCATCGTGCGGCGCGCGGAGAGCCGGCCCAGGCCGTCGCGTAGCGTCCGGGCGTAGACCTCGTCGGCGTCGAGCCGCGCCAGTTCGTCGGCCAGGCACTCGGCGTCCGAGCGACGCGCGAGCGCCAGGCGCCGTGACGGCTGACCCACCTGATCGAGCACGGCGTTCTTGCCGTCGGGGCGCACGAGGTCGACCGGCCCTGACTCCCGGTCGAGCCGCACGCTGACCAGCCCCGTCCCCGCAGGGGTGCGCGCCCGCGTGACCGGCGCGTCGAGGTAGGCCCCGAGCCACGCGCCGAGCAGATCGCAGGAGGCCGAGTCGAGGCCACCCGTCACCGTCACCGCCGTGACCGGTTCGTACGGAGGCTGATCCAGGGCCGCGGCGAGCAGCCCGCGCCACTTCGTCGTGCGGGTCCACACGAGGTCGGTGTCGCCCGGCACGTATGTCTTCGCGCGGGCCGCGATCGCCTTCGGCGGCGACGACGCGGGCTCGCTGTCGGTGATGCGCCGCGATCCGAGCCGCCCGATCGGGTCCTCCGCCGGGTTCTTCGGCGCCTCGTCCGGCCACCACACGACGATGGGGGAGTCGGCCAGCAGCAGCGGCAGCACCACCGACTCCCCGTGCCGGGTGAGCTCGCCGTAGACCCGCAGCACGACGACCTCGCTCGCGCCGGCGTCACCGCCGACGCGGATCTGGGCGTCGATGCGGTCGGCGGCCCGCCGGTTGCCTGCGACGAGACACACGATCCGGCTCGGGTGCTGACGGGTCGCGTCGTTGGCGACCTGCAGCGACGGCTCGGCCCGCGACTCGTCGGTGACCATGACGAGCGTGAGCACGCGCCCCAGCGCCATCGCGCCCACGTCGTCGCGCAACTGCACGAGCTTCTTGGCGACGGCCCCGATGCTGGTGGCGGGCAGGTCGACGATCACGGCATCCTCCAGGTGCGTCCGTCGCGGGCGAGCATGTCGTGCGCGCACTGCGGACCCCAGTGACCCGACTGGTACGGCTGCGGCACCGTGGGGTCGGCCGCCCAGGCCGCGGTGACGGGATCGAGGATCTCCCAGGACAACTCGACCTCCTCGTGGCGCGGGAACAGCGGCGGGTCGCCGAGCAGCACGTCGAGGATGAGTCGCTCGTAGGCCTCGGGGCTGGACTCGGTGAACGCGCGTCCGTAGCCGAAGTCCATCGTCACGTCGCGCACCTCCATCTGCGCACCGGGCACCTTGGAGCCGAACCGGATCGTCACGCCCTCGTCGGGCTGCACGCGGATGACGATCGCGTTGTTGCCCAGCTCCTCGGTCTCGGTGTCGCCGAACGGCAGGTGCGGCGCGCGCTTGAAGACGACCGCGATCTCCGTGACCCGCTTGGCGAGGCGCTTGCCGGTGCGCAGGTAGAACGGCACGCCCGCCCAGCGGCGCGTCTGCACGAGCAGCTTGAGCGCGGCGAACGTCTCGGTCGTCGAGGTCGCGTCGACCCCGTCCTCCTCGAGGTAGCCGATGACCTTCTCGCCGCCCTGCCACCCGGCCGCGTACTGCCCGCGGGCCGTGGCCTCCTCGATGCTGCCGCCGAGCCGCACGCTCGAGAGCACCTTCTCCTTCTCCGACCGCAGGTGCTTGGCGTCGAACGCCACCGGCTCCTCCATCGCGGTCAGCGCGAGCAGCTGCAGCAGGTGGTTCTGGATGACGTCGCGCGCCGCACCGATGCCGTCGTAATAGCCGGCGCGGCCGCCGATGCCGATGTCCTCGGCCATCGTGATCTGCACGTGGTCGACGTAGTTGCCGTTCCAGATCGGCTCGTACATCTGGTTGGCGAACCGCATCGCGAGGAGGTTCTGCACGGTCTCCTTGCCGAGGTAGTGGTCGATGCGGAAGACCGAGTCGGGCGGAAAGACGGTCTCGACGATGTCGTTGAGCTCGCGGGCGCTGGCCAGGTCGTGCCCGAACGGCTTCTCGATGACCACGCGTCGCCAGGCGTCGCCGTCCTGCCGGGTCAGGCCGCTGCGCTGCAGCTGGCGGCACACGCCCGCGAAGCTGTCCGGCGGCACCGACAGGTAGAAGGCGTGGTTGCCGCCGGTGCCGCGTTCCTCGTCGAGGGTCTTCAGGGTGTTCGCGAGGTCGTCGAAGCCGGCGTCGTCGTCGAACGTGCCGGAGACGAACCGCACGCCCTCGGCGAGCTGGCGCCACACCTCTTCGCGAAACGGCGTGCGCGCGTGGTTGACGACGGATTCGCGCACGACCTGGGCGAATTCGTCCTGGCTCCAGTCGCGCCGGGCGAACCCGACGAACGAGAAGCCGGGCGGCAGCAGGCCCCGGTTGGCCAGGTCGTAGACGGCCGGCATGAGCTTCTTGCGCGCGAGGTCGCCGGTCACGCCGAACATCACCATGCTGCAGGGGCCGGCGATGCGCGGGAGCCGCTTGTCCCGGGGGTCGCGCAGGGGGTTGCGGCCAGGGCCGATCTCCACCGGGGTCATAGTCACTCCTTGCGTTCGATGACCCCGGCCGCGCCGCGGCGGGGGTCGGATGCGGATCGCAGGCATCGTCGCCGCGGCAGGGGAGGGGCCGGCCGCCCGGGCGGGGCGACCGGCCCCGCGATCAGTTGCCTTCCTCGAAGTTGGCCGAGCCGGCGACCGGGCCGTCTCCGCCGGGCACCGCGCCGGAGACGGTGGCGAGCGAGTCCTTCGCGGCGCCGACGACGGCCTCCGGGGTGAACCCGAACTCCGAGAACAGCGTCTTGCCGTCGGCGGAGGCGCCGAAGTGGTCGATGGCGATCATCTTGCCGGCGTCGCCGACGAGGTCTCGCCACCCCATCGACACGCCGGCCTCGACGCTGACCCGCGCCTTGACGGCCGCGGGCAGCACCTGCTCCTGGTACTCGTCGCTCTGCTCGGCGAACCACTCGACGCACGGCATCGAGACGACGCGGGTGGCGACGCCGTCGGACTCCAGCGTCTGCGCGGCCTCGACCGCGATCGACACCTCGGAGCCGGTGGCGATGAGGATGACGTCGGGCGTCGCCTTCGAGCCCTCGACCAGCACGTACGCGCCCTTGGCGACGCCGTCGACCGAGCCGAGCTGCGAGCGGTCGAGCACCGGCAGGGCCTGCCGCGACAGCGCGATGCCGGTCGGGCGGCCGTGCCGGGCGAGCACGACCTTCCACACTTCGGCGGTCTCGTTGGCGTCGGCGGGGCGCACGATGTCGAGCCCGGGAATGGCCCGCAGCGCGGCGAGGTGCTCGATCGGCTGGTGCGTCGGGCCGTCCTCCCCGAGGCCGATCGAGTCGTGGGTCCACACGTAGATCGCGTCGCACTCCTGGATCGCGCCGAGGCGCACGGCCGGGCGCATGTAGTCGGAGAAGACGAGGAACGTGCCGCCGTACGGCCGGGTCAGGCCCTCGAGCGCGATGCCGTTGACGATCATGCCCATCGCGTTCTCGCGCACGCCGAAGTGCAGGGTGCGCCCGTACGGGTTGCCCTGCCACATGTCGGTCTGGCGGTCTTCGGGGATGAACGAGGGCTGCCCGCCCATCGTCGTGTTGTTCGACTCCGCGAGGTCGGCCGAGCCGCCCCACAGCTCGGGCATGACGTCGGCCAGGGCGGTGAGCACCTTGCCGCTGGCGGCGCGGGTGGCGATGCCCTTGGGGTCGGCCTCCCAGGTCGGGATCGCCTCCGCGAAGCCCTCGGGCAGCTCCTTGGCCCGCACCCGCTCGAGCAGCGCGGCGCCCTGCGGGTTGGCCGTCTTCCACGCCTCGAACTTGTCGTCCCACGCCTTGCGGTGCATCGCGCTGCGCTCGACGCGGGCGGCCCGCACGGTGGCGAGCACGCTCTCGTCGACCTCGAAGGTCTGCTCCGGGTCGAACCCGAGCGTCTCCTTCAGGCCCGTGACCTCGTCGTCGCCGAGCGCGGCGCCGTGCGCCTTGCCGGTGCCCTGGGCGCCGGGGGAGGGCCAGGCGATGACCGTGCGCAGCATGATGAACGTCGGCTTGTCGGTGACCTTGCGGCCGGCCTCGATCGCGGCCATGAGCGCGTCGACGTCCTCGACGTAGTCGGGGGAGGTGGTGCCGTGCTGGGGGCGCCACTCGACGACCCGCACGTCCCAGCCGTAGGCCTCGTAGCGGGCCGCGACGTCTTCGCTGAACGACACGTCGGTGTCGTCCTCGATGGAGATCTGGTTCTGGTCGTAGATGAGCGTGACGTTGCCCAGGCGCTGGGTGCCGGCGAGCGAACTGGCCTCGCTGGCGACGCCCTCCATCATGCAGCCGTCGCCGGCGACGATGTAGACGTGGTGGTCGAACACGCTGTCGCCCGGCGCCGCGTCGGGGTCGTACAGGCCGCGCTGGCGGCGCTGCGCCATCGCCATGCCGATGCCGGTGGCGACGCCCGCACCCAACGGGCCGGTGGTCAGGTCGACGCCCTCGGTGTGGTGCACCTCCGGGTGGCCCGGGGTCTTCGACCCGAACGTGCGCAGCGACTCGATGTCGGACTTCTCCAGGAGCCCGTCGAAGTACAGCTGGATGTACTGGGTGAGGCTGGAGTGCCCGGCCGACAGCACGAAGCGGTCGCGGCCGAGCCAGTGCGGATCTTTCACGTCGTGCACGAGCACGCTCTGGTAGAGCAGGTAGGCCAGCGGCGCGAGACTGATCGCCGTGCCGGGGTGCCCGTTGCCGGTCTTCTGCACGGCGTCGGCCGCCAGCACCCGCACCGTGTCGACCGCGCGCACGTCGGTGTCGGTCCACCCGACGGTCTCGGCCTTCGGAGCGGCCACGGACCGCGCCGCGGTGCCCTCGGCCTCGGGGGTGTTCGTCTGTGCCACAGCTCGGCTCCATTTCTTCGGTGGCGCCCGCGGCTTGCCGCCCGGAGCCGGGTCACGGCCTCGGGTCGGGAGCGGACACACGGACGATGTCGTCTTCGAGACTATCCGTCGGCCCCGACAAGCTGCACGGCCGGTAAGTTGGCGTGATGCGACGGCTGTGCCCGTAGACTGGCCGAGTTCCGCCGCCCTGCCGTCAACCTGCCGTCGACCTGCCGGCCGATCGCCGCTGGTCGTCGCTGGTGACACGGGCGGATCGGTGCCGGATCGACAGCATGATCGCCCCGAACACCCTCAGCAAAGGACACCGTGACCGCACTGCAGCCGCGCCAGCGCCCGTCCCTCGGCGAGCCCGATCCGGCGCCCGCCGGGCGTGCCGCCTCCTCGGCGAGCCGCCACGCGACGACGGAGCCGGGTGCACCGCAGGACGAGACGTCGCGGCGCCCGAGCGTGCGGGACTACGTGTCGCTGACCAAGCCCCGCATCATCGAGCTGCTGCTCGTCACGACGTTTCCGGTGATGTTCCTCGCCGAGCGCGGGGTGCCGCCGGTCGCGCTCATCGTGGCCACGCTGGTCGGCGGCACCCTCTCGGCCGCCAGCGCCAACGTCTTCAACTGCTACTTCGACCGCGACATCGACCGGCTCATGCACCGCACCGAGAACCGGCCGCTGGCCACCGGGGTCATCTCCCCGGGCCGCGGGCTCGCGTTCGCGTTCGCGCTCGGCATCGCGTCGGTGCTCGTGCTGGGGCTCGCGGTCAACTGGCTGTCGGCCGCGCTCTCGACGGGCGCGATCGCGCTGTACGTCGTCTTCTACACGTTGCTGCTCAAGCGCCGCACCTCGCAGAACATCGTCTGGGGCGGGGCCGCCGGCTGCATGCCGGTGCTCATCGGCTGGAGCGCGGTGACGAACTCGCTAGCGTGGGCGCCGGTCGTGCTGTTCCTCGTCGTCTTCTTCTGGACCCCGCCGCACTACTGGCCGCTGTCGATGCGCTTCAAGGACGACTACGCCGCCGCGGGCGTGCCGATGCTGCCGGTGCTCGCCAAGGACCGCACGGTCGCGCGCCAGATCGTCGCGTACTGCTGGGCGACCGTGGTCACCTCGCTCGTGCTCGTGCCCGTCGGGCAGATGGGCTGGATCTACCTGGTCACCGCCGTGCTCGCCGGCGCCGTGTTCATCCGCGAGGCGCACGTGCTGCTGCGCCGCGCCGGGCGCCCCGAGTACCGCACGCTCGCCTCGCTGCGCCCGATGCGCCTGTTCCACTTCTCGATCAGCTACCTGACGATCGTCTTCGTCGCCGTGGCCGTCGACCCGCTGGTCTACCTGCCGCTGCCGTTCTGAGCGCTCCCGCGCAGGGCGGGCGCTGGTCGAGGGCGCGGCCCTCAGTCGGACCAGCGGAACGCGCGCAGCGCCCCGGCGGTCGCGAGCAGGCCCCACATGAGCAACACCAGCGCGGCGCCGGCGTCGAAGGAGCCGGTGCCGAGCGCCCCCCGCAGACCGTCGGCCAGCCCCGCCGACGGCAGCAGCTCGACGACCGGGCGGGCCGCGGCGGGCATGAGCTGCGGCGGAAACAGCACGCCGCCGACGCCGAGCAGCACCACCCAGACGAGGTTGGCCACGGCCAGTACCGCCTCCGCCCGCAGCAGGCCCGCGAGCAGCAGCGCGAGGGCCACGAACACCCACGTGCCGAGCAGCCAGAAGAACGCCACCGCCGGCAGCCCGCCGAGCGCGGGTCGCCACCCGAGGGCGACCGCGAGAGCCGCCAGCACGACGAACTGGATGCCCTCGACCGTGAGCACGGCGATCGCCTTGCCGAGCAGCAGGCCCGAGCGCCCCAGGGGGGTCACGCCGAGCAGCCGCAGCACCCCGTAGCGGCGGTCGAACCCGGTCGAGATCGCCTGCCCGGTGAACGCGGTCGAGATGACGGCGAGCGCGAGCACCCCCGGCACGACGACGCCGATCCGGTCGTGCCCGAGATCCGGCACGTTCGTCAGCGCCAGCCCGAACAGGGCCATCGACGGCAGCACGAGCGCGACGAGCAACTGCTCGCCGTTGCGCAGCAGCGTGCCCGTCTCGAACCGCGCCTGGGCCCGGACCCGCCGCAGTAGGGGCGCCGGGGCGGGCGGAGGCGATGCGGTCGGAGGCGGTGCGGCCGCAGGGGAGCTCATCGGTTCTCCTCGAAGTGGGCGGCGTCGGTGCGCCCGCCGGTCAGCGCGAAGTAGGTCTGTTCGAGCACGGGTCGATCGTCGCGCCCGCCGCGCCCGTCGGAGGGCCCGCCGGGGCGTCCGTCGGACCCACCGGGGTGCGACCGAACGACCTGCGCGAGCGTGCCCTGGGCGGCCACGCGCCCGGCGCACACGATGACGACGTCGTCCGCGAGCCGCTCGGCCTCCTCGAAGGAGTGCGTGGTGACGACGATCGTCACGCCCTCGTCGCGCAACGACCGCAGCAGCTGCCACGTCGCGAGGCGGGCGTGCGGGTCGAGCCCGGCCGTCGGCTCGTCGAGGAAGGCGACCTCGGGGCGGCCCACGAGCGCCGCGGCGAGCGCCACGTGCTGACGCTGCCCGCCGGAGAGACGACGCACCGGCGTGCGCGCGAATGGCTCGATGCCGAGCCGGTCGATGAGCCGCTGCGCCACGGCCTCCGGGGGCTCGGGGTGCTCGTAGAGGCGTGCCAGGTGGGTGAGCAGCCGGCGCGCGCCCGAGGTGTTCGGCAGCCCGCCGTCCTGGAGCATGACCCCGACCCGGGCTCGATGCTCGGCGTCCGACTGCCAGGGGTCGGTGCCGAGCACCCGCACGCTGCCCTCGTCGGGTCGGAGCAAGCCGAGCAGGCAGCCGATGGCCGTCGTCTTGCCCGCCCCGTTGGGCCCCAGGACCGTCGTGATGCGCCCGCGCCGCGCCGACCACGTCATGCCGTCGACCGCCCGCACCGACCCGAAGCTCTTGACGAGATCCGCGACGACGACGCCCGCGTCATCGGGCACGTCGCGGGCGGTCGGCGCGGGCGAAGCGCCCGATGTCCGCGGGTCGTTGCGGTCGAAGGGTGGCACGCTGGCGATCCTAGAGGAGAGCACCGACGGCGTCGGTGTCCGGCCGTCGGCCCGAGCGGCCCCCGGCGAGCAGGCCCGTTAGGATCGGGCCCGTGACAACGCTGGTGTTGACCGTCATCGGGGACGACCGGGCGGGCCTGGTCAACGAGTTGGCCGAGGCCGTGGCCGCGGGCGGGGGCAACTGGGAACGCAGCAGCCTCGCCGAGCTGGCCGGCAAGTTCGCCGGGATCGTCGTCGTCACCGCGCCCGCCGGCCGCGCGGCGGCCCTGGAACAGCGTCTGCGGGGCCTGTCCCACACGCTCGACGTCACCGTCCGGGAGGGCGACGACCAGTCGCCCGACACCCAGGCCCACCGTCTGGAGGACGGCGGCCGCGAACTCGTCGTCGAGCTCGTCGGCAACGACCACCCCGGCATCATCCGCGAGATCTCCGCCGTCTTCGGCCGCCACGTCGTGAGCATCGGGGCGATCGACTCCGACACCCGCGAGGCCCCGATGGCCGGTGGGCGGCTCTTCGAGGCCCGCATCAGCGCCGCCATCCCGCGCGACGCCGACCCCGCCGCGCTGCGCGCCGACCTCGAGGAGCTCGCCGGCGAACTCCAGGTCGACCTCGAGGTCGCCGACGCCTGAGGACGGCCTGAGCCCGGTTGCTGGTCGGTAAGGACAGCCTTACTAGCTGGCACTCAGGGAATTAGGTAAGAATGGCGTTGTGTTTATCGGCAGCACCGCCCAACGTCGGCGCGAGGGCCATGCCCCCGACGCCGCGGGCACGCGCGCGCCGGTGGCCGCAGGCGAGGAGGGCACCCGGCAGCGGGTGCTGGCCCACGTGCTGCGGCTCGGCCCGGTGACCGCCGCCGACCTCGCCGAACGCCTCGACCTCACGCCCACGGCCGTGCGCCGGCACCTGGAGCAGCTCACCGACTCCGGCGATATCGGCCCCTCGGAGACGGGCCCGGCGGCTCGACGCGGACGCGGCCGGCCCGCGCGGCACTACGTCGTCACGCCGGCGGGGCATCGGCGGCTCGACTCCGACTCCGCCGACGTCGCCACCCAGGCGCTGCGCTTCCTCGCCCGGCACGCCGGGCCGGAGGCGGTCGGGGAGTTCGCCCGCGAGCGGTTCGCCGAGTTGGAGGCGCGTTACGGCAGCCGAATCGCCGACGCCGGCGACGACCCGCGCGCCCGCGCCGCCGCGCTGGCCCGCGAACTCAGCGCCGACGGATTCGCCGCCACGGCCCGCCCCGTGGGAATCGACACCCCCCTCGAGGGCGTTCAACTGTGCCAAGGCCACTGCCCCATGAATCGCGTCGCGGCCGAGTTCCCGCAGCTGTGCGAGGCGGAGACCGAGGCGTTCGCCCGGTTGCTGGGCGTGCACGTGCAGCGGCTGGCGACGCTCTCCGGCGGCGAACACGTCTGCACGACCTTCGTGCCCGGCTCGCACCCACCGACAGCCCCCACGACACGGCCACCCGACCAAGACATATCTCCCACCCGCAGCACGCAGGACGAAAGGACACCGCGATGAGCACGAACATCGAGGAGCTCAACCCGGGCCTGAAGGACCTCGGGCGCTACGAGTACGGCTGGCACGACGCAGACTCCGCCGGTGCGTCCGCGCGCCGCGGCCTCAACGAGGACGTCGTCCGCGACATCTCCGGCCGCAAGGACGAGCCGGAGTGGATGCGCGACATCCGCCTCAAGGCCCTGCGGCTGTTCGACAAGAAGCCCATGCCGCACTGGGGTAGCGACCTGACCGGGATCGACTTCCAGAACATCAAGTACTTCGTGAAGTCCACCGAGAAGCAGGCCACCAGCTGGGAAGAGCTGCCGGAGGACATCAAGGCCACCTACGACAAGCTCGGCATTCCGGAGGCGGAGAAGCAGCGTCTCGTCGCGGGCGTCGCGGCTCAGTACGAGTCCGAGGTCGTCTACCACCAGATCCGCGAGGACCTGGAGGAGAAGGGCGTCATCTTCGTCGACACCGACTCCGGGCTGCGCGAGCACGAGGACATCTTCAAGGAGTACTTCGGCTCGGTCATCCCGCCCGGCGACAACAAGTTCGCCGCGCTGAACACGGCCGTGTGGAGCGGTGGCTCGTTCATCTACGTGCCGCCGGGCGTGCACGTCGACATCCCGCTGCAGGCCTACTTCCGGATCAACACCGAGAACATGGGCCAGTTCGAGCGCACGCTGATCATCGCCGACGAGGGCTCCTACGTGCACTACGTCGAGGGCTGCACCGCGCCGATCTACAAGTCCGACAGCCTGCACTCCGCGGTCGTCGAGATCGTCGTCAAGAAGAACGCGCGGGTGCGCTACACGACGATCCAGAACTGGTCGAACAACGTGTACAACCTCGTCACCAAGCGCGCGACCTGCGAGGCCGGCGCGACGATGGAGTGGGTCGACGGCAACATCGGCTCCAAGGTGACGATGAAGTACCCGGCGGTCTTCCTGCTCGGCGAGCACGCCAAGGGCGAGACGCTCTCGATCGCGTTCGCGGGCGAGGGTCAGCACCAGGACGCCGGCGCCAAGATGGTGCACGCCGCCCCGTACACCTCCAGCTCGATCGTCTCCAAGTCGGTCGCGCGCGGCGGCGGGCGCACCTCCTACCGAGGCCTCGTGCAGGTCATGGAGGGCGCCGAGCACAGCAAGTCCTCGGTCGTGTGCGACGCGCTGCTCGTCGACAACATCAGCCGGTCCGACACCTACCCCTACGTCGACGTCCGCGAGGACGACGTGCAGATGGGTCACGAGGCCACCGTCTCCAAGGTGAGCGAGGACCAGCTGTTCTACCTCATGTCCCGGGGCCTGAGCGAGGACGAGGCCATGGCGATGATCGTGCGCGGGTTCGTCGAGCCCATCGCGCGCGAGCTGCCGATGGAGTACGCCCTCGAACTGAACCGCCTCATCGAACTGCAGATGGAAGGAGCCGTCGGCTGATGCCGTTGGTCAGCAAGGAGACTCAGACGGGGCTGCCCGTCGACAGCGACGACAAGGCGCTGCTCGGCACCCCCGGCCGCGACGCCGCGCTCGCGAACGTGCGGGCCAGCGACGCGGCGGGCCACGACGCCACGGTGCCCGAGCAGTCGCGCGCCGAGCGCCGCACGTCGTTCGACCCCGCCGACTTCGCGGTGCCGACCGGGCGCGAGGAGGAGTGGCGGTTCACCCCCGTCGACCGCCTCGGTGAGCTGTTCGCCGACGGCGAGGGCAGCGGCCACCTCGACTGGCAGGCGCAGCTGCCCGAGGGCGTGACGTCGACGCGGATCGACGAACGGCGCGCCCGGGAGCTGACGACCGTGGCCCCGGCCGACCGGCCGGCGGCGCTGGCGTTCGCCCGCTCCGGCGGCGCGATGCAGCTCGACATCCCGGCCGAGGCCGAGGTCACCGAGCCGGTGCGCGTCGACCTGCGGGGCACCGCGGGCGAGCCGCCGGTGTTCGGGCATATCGTCGTCACCGCGGGCCGGCACAGCCGGGCCACGATCGTGCTGGCCCACTCCGGGTCCGCGACCTACTCCGAGCTGCTGTCGGTGCGCGCCGGAGACGGTGCCGACCTGACGATCGTCAGCCTCCAGGAGTGGGAGGACGACGCGCTGCACCTCGCGCAGCAGGACGTCGTCGTCGGGCGCGACGCCACCGTGCGGCACATCGCGGTCACCCTCGGTGGCCGGGTCGTGCGGCTGTGCACCAACGCGCAGTACTCCGGCCCGGGCGGCTCGTTCACCGGGCTCGGCGTGTACTACGCCGCCTCCGGGCAGGACCTCGAGCACCGGCTGTTCGTCGACCACGAGGCGCCCCGGTGCACCTCGAACGTCGAGTACAAGGGCGCGCTGCAGGGCGAGACCGCGCACACCGTGTGGGTCGGCGACGTGCTGATCCGCGCGCAGGCCGAGGGCACCGACACGTACGAGCTGAACCGCAACCTCGTGCTCACCGACGGCGCCCGCGCCGACTCCGTGCCGAACCTGGAGATCGAGACGGGTGAGATCGAGGGAGCCGGGCACGCCTCGGCGACCGGCCGGTTCGACGACGAGCAGCTGTTCTACCTGCGCAGCCGCGGCATCCCGGAGGAGGAGGCCCGCCGCCTCGTCGTCCGCGGCTTCTTCGCCGCGATCGTGGCGCGCATCGGCGTGCCGGAGATCGTCGACCACCTCATGGAGGCCATCGACGCCGAACTCGAGGCCTCGATGACCCCCACCCGCGACAAGACCACCGAGGCGGTGCGCGAGGTCGTCCAGGAGGTCACCTCGTGAGCCTGCCCGCCACGTACGAGAAGGTCTGCGCCCTCGACGAGTTGCCGACCGTCGGCGCGGCGCTGGCCGACATCGGCGGCGAGAAGGTCGCGATGGTGCGCACCAAGGACGGCACCGTGCACGCCGTGCAGGACACCTGCACGCACGGCGCGGTGAGCCTGTCCGAGGGCGAGGTCGAGGGCTGCAGCCTGGAGTGCTGGCTGCACGGTTCGCGTTTCGACCTGCGCACCGGTAAGCCGCTGTCGCCGCCGGCGACGGTTCCGATCCGTGTCTATTCCGTGAAGATCGAGGGCGACGATGTCTACGTGTCGCTCACGCCCTCGCCGATCGATGAGAACGAAGAGAGCTGAGTAACAGATGGCATCCACCCTGGAGATCCGCGACCTGCACGTCAGTGTGGAGACGGAGTCCGGCCCGAAGGAGATCCTGCGCGGCGTCAACCTGACGATCAGCGCGGGGGAGATCCACGCGGTGATGGGCCCGAACGGGTCCGGCAAGTCGACGCTGGCGTACAGCGTCGCGGGCCACCCCAAGTACACGATCACCTCCGGCACCGTGACGATGGACGGCCAGGACGTGCTCGCGATGAGCGTCGACGAGCGCGCCCAGGCGGGCCTGTTCCTCGCGATGCAGTACCCCGTCGAGGTGCCCGGTGTCTCGGTGAGCAACTTCCTGCGCACGGCCAAGACCGCCATCGACGGCGAGGCCCCGAAGCTGCGGCACTGGGTCAAGGACGTCAAGGGCGCCATGAACCGCCTCAAGATGGACCCCTCGTTCGCGGAGCGCGACGTCAACGCGGGCTTCTCCGGCGGCGAGAAGAAGCGCCACGAGATCCTGCAGATGGAGCTGCTCAAGCCGAAGTTCGCGATCCTCGACGAGACCGACTCCGGCCTCGACATCGACGCGCTGCGGGTCGTGTCCGAGGGCGTCAACCGGGCGCACGACGACAACGACATGGGCGTGCTGCTCATCACGCACTACACGCGGATCCTGCGCTACATCAAGCCCGACTTCGTGCACGTCTTCGTCGACGGGCGCGTGGCCGCCGAGGGCGGCCCGGAGCTCGCCGAGAAGCTCGAGGCCGAGGGCTACGACAAGTACCTGACCGGCCAGGCCGTCACCGCCTGAGCCGGCCGCCACCCCGGCTGCACCCGCTCTTACTCGCCCCGCCCGCCCCGGCGCCCCGCCGGGGCGGGACCGCCACTTTCGACCGGAGGTTTGCCGTGTCGGCCTTCTCCGACGCTGAACTCGCCGCCCTGCGAGCGGACTTTCCCGTGCTCGGGCGCACCGCCCGCGACGGGCGCCCGCTCGTCTACCTCGACTCGGGGGCGACGTCGCAGAAGCCGCGCGCGGTGCTCGACGCCGAGCGTGAGTTCTACGAGCGGAACAACGCCGCCGTGCACCGCGGCGCCCACGTGCTCGCCGAGGAGGCCACCGACGCCTTCGAGTCGGCCCGCGAGCGGGTCGCGGCGTTCATCGGGGCCCCGGCCCGCGAACTCGTGTTCACCCGCAACGGCACCGAGGCCATCAACCTCGTCGCCTACGCGCTGAGCAACGCGGGCGCCCCCGGCGCGATGGACGGCGTCGACCCGGAGCTGGCGCGGCGCCTGCAGGTCGGCCCCGGCGACGAGATCGTCATCACGATCATGGAGCACCACGCCAACCTCGTGCCGTGGCAGGAGCTGGCGCGGCGCACCGGCGCCACCCTGAGGTGGGTCTCGATCACCGACGACGGCCGGCTCGACCTCGACGGCTTCGACGACGTGCTCTCGCAGCGCACGAAGGTCGTCGCGTTCACGCACGTCAGCAACGTGCTCGGCACGGTCAACGACGTGTCCGCGGTCGTCGCCAAGGCCCGCGCGGTCGGCGCGCTGACCGTGCTCGACGCGTGCCAGTCGGTGCCGCACTTCGCGGTCGACGTCGCGCAGCTGGGGGTCGACTTCCTCGCGTTCACCGGGCACAAGGCGCTGGGCCCGCTGGGCATCGGCGCGCTGTGGGGCCGCTACGAGCTGCTCGCGGCCATGCCCCCATACGTGACCGGCGGCTCGATGATCGAACTCGTGCGCATGGAGGGCTCGACGTACGCGGCCCCGCCGCAGCGGTTCGAGGCCGGGGTGCCGATGGCCGCCCAGGCGGTCGGTCTCGCGGCCGCCCTGGACTACCTCTCGGAGCTCGGCATGGACCGGGTGCAAGCCCACGACCGCGAACTCGTCGGCTACACGCTGCAGCTGCTCGGGGAGCGCGACTGGGTGCGCACGCTCGGGCCGAGCGACCCGGCGATCCACGCGGGAGCCGTGGCGTTCACCGTCGAGGGCGTGCACCCGCACGACGTCGGGCAGATCCTCGACGACTCCGGCGTCGCGGTGCGCACCGGTCACCACTGCGCGTGGCCGCTGCACCGGCACCTGCGGATCGCGGCCAGCACCCGTGCGAGTTTCGGGGTGTACACGACCCGCTCGGAGATCGACGCGCTCGTCGAGGCCCTCGACCGGGTGCCGCAGGTCATGGGGGTGGGGGTCTGATGGACCTGTACGCCGAGCTGATCCTCGACCACAGCAAGCGACCGCACCACGCCGGCCTGCGCGAGCCGTTCGACGCGCAGACCTACCACGTCAACACGAGCTGCGGCGACGAGGTGACCCTGCGGGTGCGGCTGGACCACACCGACTCCGAGCCGGTCGTCGCCGACGTCAGCTACGACAGCATCGGCTGCTCGATCTCGATCGCGTCGGCCTCGATCCTCGCCGAGGAGACGATCGGGCACACCGTGCCGGAGGCGCTGGAGACCTTCGAGGCGATGCGCACCATGCTGACCAGCCGCGGCACCGACCCCGGCGACGAGGAGATCATCGGAGACGGGGTCGCCCTGGCCGGCGTCTCCCGCTACCCCGCCCGGGTCAAGTGCGCGCTGCTCGGGTGGAGCGCGTTCACCGACGCCCTCGCCCGCGCCGGCGCGGACATCTCCGCGGTGTCCCACGGCTCCGACCACCCCGAACCCACCACGACCTCGTAGGAGGCGACCATGACCGAACAGAACACTGTGCAGACTCCGGCCCCCGCGCCGGCGCAGGGCCCGACGCCCGTCAACGCCGTCGACGTCGAGGAGGCCATGCGCGACGTCGTCGACCCCGAGCTCGGCATCAACGTCGTCGACCTCGGGCTCGTCTACGGGGTGACCGTCGACCCGCAGGGCCACGCGATCATCGACATGACGCTGACCTCGGCGGCCTGCCCGCTGACCGACGTCATCGAGGACCAGACGGCCGCCGCGCTCGAGGACGTCGTCGCGACGCACCGCATCAACTGGGTGTGGATGCCGCCGTGGGGCCCGGACAAGATCACCGAGGACGGCCGCGAGCAGCTGCGGGCGCTCGGCTTCAACGTGTGAGCTGAACCTCCCCGCCCCGGTCGATCCGCATCCCACGGAAGCGGCCGGGGCGCGGTTGTCGGGTGATACTGCAGGGACCATTCCGACGAAGGGGCCCCCATGGTCAACCTGGCAGCCAATCTTCCGGCCACCGCCGCGCGCACCCCGGACGCGCTCGCGCTCCGGCAGGACGACACCACGTTGACGTTCGCGCAGCTCGACGCGGCCTGCGCGGCGTTCGCCGGATACCTGCGCGACCAGGACCTCGAGGCCGGAGACCGGGTGGCCATGTCGCTGCCCAACATCCCCGCGTACGCGATCGTCTACTACGGCGCGATGCGCATCGGCGCGATCGTCGTGCCGATGAACCCGCTGTTCAAGCCGCGGGAGGTCGGGTTCTACCTGGAGGACTCCGGCGCCCGGCTCCTCGTCGGCATGAACGACGACGCCCGCACCGGGGCCGAACAGACGGGGGTGGCGTTCCTCGACGTCACGACGCTGCCGCAGGTGCTCCAGGAGGCGGAGCCGGTGACCGAGGTCGAGGACCGGGCCGACTCCGACATCGCGGTGCTGCTGTACACCTCGGGCACGACCGGGCGCCCCAAGGGCGCGTCGCTCACCCACCGCAACCTGCAGACCAACCAGGACGTCTCGGGGCGCACCCTGCTGGAGGTCACCCCGGACGACGTCATCATGGGGTGCCTGCCGCTGTTCCACGTCTTCGGCATGACGTGCGGCCTCAACGTCGCGGTGGCGGCCGGCGCGACGCTGACGATGATCCCGCGGTTCGACCCGAACAAAGCCCTGGAGGTCATCGAACGCGACAAGGTGAGCGTCTTCGAGGGCGTGCCGACGATGTACGGCGCGATCCTCGGGGCCGCCCGGGCGTCCACCGGAGAGCACGATCTGAGTTCGCTGCGAGTGTGCATCAGCGGCGGCTCGTCGATGCCGCTGGAACTCATGCGCGGCTTCGAGGAGCGATTCGACTGCATCATCCTCGAGGGCTACGGGCTGTCGGAGACGTCGCCGGTCGCGAGCTTCAACCGCCCCGACCTGGAGCGCAAGCCCGGCACCGTCGGCCCGGCCGTCGAGGGCGTGCGGGTGCGCTGCGTCGACAACGAGGACAACGACGTGCCGGTCGGGGAGATCGGCGAGATCATCATCGCCGGCGACCCGGTGATGAGCGGCTACTGGAACCGGCCGGAGGCGACCGCGGAGGCGATCCGGGACGGCTGGTTCCACTCCGGCGACCTGGGCCGGCTCGACGAGGACGGTTTCGTCTCGATCGTCGACCGCACCAAGGACATGATCATCCGCGGCGGCTACAACGTGTACCCGCGTGAGATCGAGGAGGTGCTGTACGAGCACCCGGCGATCTCGGAGGCGGCGGTCGTCGGCGTCCCGCACGAGACGCACGGCGAGGAGGTCTGCGCCTACGTGGTGCTCGTCGAGGGCGAGCAGGCCACGCCGGAAGAGGTGCAGGAGTTCGTCAAGGAGCGGGTGGCCGCGTACAAGTACCCCCGCACGGTGCGGATCATCGAGGCGCTGCCCAAGGGCGCGACCGGCAAGATCCTCAAGCGGGAACTGCGCGAGGCCTGAGGCGGCCTCACGGTCGTCACCGTCGTGGCGACCGGCGGGGGCTCGCGTGACACGCACGAGCCCCGCGGGTTCGGCGAACCCCTTGGCCGATCCCGCGGGGCCCGTGTCCCCATGTCGGGTTTCCGCAACCCCCTGGACGCGGAAACCCTGTTCGCCCCCTGATCCTCAGAGGCCTTGACGGCCGGACGAGTCGTTCGGGTCGGACTCGTCGTACTGGTCGTACTCCTCGTACCAGGTGGCGAATTCTGTGAGCGAGCGCAGCACGACATCCGCGCCGGCGGCCCGCAGCGCCTGTTCGTCGTGGGCGCCGGTCGTCACGGCGACCGCCAGGGCGTCGGCGCCGCGGGCGGCGAGCACATCGCCGGGGTGGTCACCGACGTACATCCAGGCGCCCTCCTCGCGCAGCGCCGCGGACTTCTGCGCGGCGAACCGGTCGCCGTGCAGGGCGTCGATGTGCGGCGCCAGGCCCGCCTCCGTGACGGCGGCGCGGCCCATCCACTCGACCTTGGCCGTGACGACGAGGACGCGGTCGCCGTGGCGTCGCACGGCCTCGAGGGCGGCCACGGCTCCCGGCATGGCCGGGGCAGCGGGTGCGTCGTCGCGGTGGTAGAGCTCGCGGTAGGCGGTGACGAAGGCGTCGACGTCGAGGCCGGGGCTCAGGGCCGCCACCTTGTCGGCCAGGGGGACTCCCAGGTGGGGCGCGATGAGCTCCGCCGGCACCCGCGCGCCGAGCGCGTCGAACGCCGCGACGGCGGAGGTCAGGATGCGAGCCCGCGTGTCGACGAGCGTGAGGCCGAGGTCGAAGCCCACAGCGCGCGAGGTCACCTCACGCCGCGCGCCGGCCAACGACACCCACTCCGTTCTCGTGCTGCTCGTGTCTCGTGCTGCTCGTGCTGCCTTGTGCTGCTGATGCGGTCTGCAGGGACTGCTCTGGCCCGCCGGACTCGGATGCCGCCCACACCGGTCGCCGCGACAGCCGTCAGGTTGCCGCCGCGGCGACCGGGGAGCGAGTTCGGTGCCGCCGTCGAGGTCGCGTGTCTTCGTGGGCCCTCGACGACAGCGAGGCGAGGCCTCGTCGGCGACGCGTCAGACGCGACCGAACGAGGCGCCGGAGCGCACGCTCGACAGCTTCACGGAGCTGCCGCTGTTCGGGGCGTGCCACATCTTGCCGTTGCCGGCGTAGATGCCGACGTGGTGCTTGCGGGCGCCGCCGTAGAAGACGAGGTCACCCGGGCGGGCCTGGCTGCGGCTGATCTTCTTGCTGGCGCGGTACTGCGCGTGCGCGGTGCGCGGCAGCGACTTGCCGGCCTGCCGGTAGGCGTAGGAGGTCAGGCCGGAGCAGTCGAAGGCGTTCGGGCCGGAGGCGCCCCAGCGGTAGGGCTTGCCCTTCTTGGAGGCCGCCACGCGCACGGCCGAACTGGCCACGGACGCGGAGACCGTGCTGTACGAGGCGACCAAGGCGGTGCTCTGCACGGCCGGAGCGGCCTGCGCGGCGGGGGCGGAGACGGCGGCGATGCCGCCGGTGAGACCGAAGGAAAGCAGGCCCGTCGCAAGAAGGCGCGCAGGGGCAGCGGTCATCATGTTCATGGGTCGTGATCCAGGAGGCGCTTACGAGGCATGACCTGTCGGATTCGGGGACCTGGATGGCCCCGGCCCATGGCTGCGCCTCCGGGATGCGGAGGAGTTCGCCGCGGGCTTCACCCCAAGGACGCCACGACACGTGTCGCGCGCCCGGTGTTGCTGGGTGCACCGCTCCTGCCACCCACACATTTCTGTGCGAAGGGGTACCGGGCCAGTGGTGGCAGGACTCAGCGTCACCGCCCGGTGGTCCGGATCAGGGGTTCCGGACCGGTTGTAAACGTAGGGCACCGAATAACGAATTGGCAAAGCCGGGGAGCCCTTTGTGAACTATCTCACATAGAATTGAGGGAACCGAACGCTTCAGAAACCGGCTTCTCGGCCGATTGTCGACAGCCTGACCTGCAGGTTTAGGGGATCGGGGGAGAGCACGGGCACCTGGGTGTTTCCTGTGCGTTGGCCCGTGGCCGAGCTCACTCGATCTGTTGGTCGTCCACATCGTGACCAGAGTCGTCTCACGACGCATAGCCCAACCCGTTCTGCACGCCGTGTCGTCGGACGGTACACGCAAACGGACCCACGCAAACGGACGCGGGTGCGGAGACACCTGGGCATCCGCACCCGCGTCTCGCGCGGCCGTCCGACAGAGCCGCAGGGGCTACAGGCTCGACGCGTTGAAGGTGTTGCAGGAGTTGATCGACTGCGAGTTGTAGCCGTTCATGAACCAGCGCTTGCGCTGCTCCGACGTGCCGTGGGTGAAGTTCTCCGGGCTCACCCGCCCGCTCGTCGACTTCATGATGTGGTCGTCACCCACCGCCGAGGCGGCGGAGAGCGCCGAGTCGATGTCGGTCTGGGTGAGCGGCTTGAGCAGCGTGTTGCCGTCGGCGTCCTTGGTCGTGGACGCGTCCTTGGCCCACATGCCGGCGAAGCAGTCGGCCATGAGTTCGATCTTCACGCCGCCGCTCTCCGGACCCTTGGGGTCCTGCTGGGCGCGGTCGAGCAGGTTGAGCTGGTCCTGCAGGGCGTGGCCGTACTCGTGAGCCACGACGTACATCTGGGCGAAGTTGCCGCCGTCGGCGCCGAACTGGCTGGAGAGCAGGTCGAAGAAGTCCGCGTCGATGTAGACCTGCCGGTCCAGCGGGCAGTAGAACGGGCCCACCTGGTTGCTCGCGGTGCCACACGCCGACTGGGTCTGCCCGGAGTACAGGATCGTCTTCGTCATCCGCCACTGGCGCTGGTTGTTGGACTGCTGGGGCAGCTCCTTGTTCCAGTAGTCCTGCACGCTGTTGACGGTGCCGATGACGCGGCACTGCTTGTCGCGGTTGGCGTCGGCGCCGGTGCGGCATTGCGAGAACGCGTCGGTGCTGACGCCCCCGGCGCCGGACACGTCGCCGCGGTCTCCGAAGATGCTGCCGCCCTGGTCCTGCTGCTGCGGCTGGTTCTGGCCGCTCTGGCCCTGATCGGTGGTGCCGCCGCCCCCGGTGGGGATGCCCCCGCCGAAGAACATGAACAGCAGCAGCACGACGATCGACAGGCAGCCGCCACCGCCTCCGATGACCATGCCACCGGGGCGGAATCCGCCGCCGCCACCGCCTCCGACCTGGGAGGTGTCGAGGCGGGCGTTGTCGTTGAAGGTCATTGGCCTCTCCTGCTCTCGCCCACACGCTCGGCGGTGCCGAGAGTGCCTGTACTGGCACGTAAACTATGCATCGGCCGATTCGTCCCGTGGGTGAAACTCCTCGCGTCGTCACGCGATCGTCACGACGGATCGGCACCGCCATGTCGGCCGGCGCAACGAGGCGTGTTCGAGGCGTGTCCGACCGAGCCGGCGTGGCCCACCGACTCTCATTGCCCGACAACACGCAGGAGTATGCCGTGATCAGCGCCACCGGGGTCGAGCTGCGCGCCGGATCCCACCTGCTGCTGGCCGACGCCACGTTTCGGGTCGGCCCCGGCGACCGGGTGGGGCTCGTCGGGCGCAACGGGGCCGGCAAGACGACCCTCACCAAGGTGCTCGCCGGCTGGAGCCAGCCCGCTGCCGGCCAGGTCAGCACCTCCGGCGAGATCGGGTATCTGCCGCAGGACCCGCGCGACGGCGACCTCGACACGCTCGCCCGGTCCCGCATCCTGTCCGCGCGCGGGCTCGACGACCTCGTGCGCCGCATGCGCGAGACCGAGGGCGCGATGGCCAGCGCCGACCCCGACACACACGAGCGGGCGATGGAGCGCTACCCCAAGCTCGAGGCCCGCTTCGAGGCGGCCGGGGGCTACGCCGCGGAGTCGGAGGCCGCCACGATCGCGGCCGCGCTCGGCCTCGACGACCGCGTGCTCGGCCAACCGCTGGGCACGCTCTCCGGCGGTCAGCGCCGCCGCGTCGAGCTCTCCCGCATCCTGTTCTCCGGGGCGTCGTCGCTGCTGCTCGACGAGCCGACCAACCACCTCGACGCCGACTCGGTCGCGTGGCTGCGCGACTGGCTCAAGGTGTACAAGGGCGGGCTCATCGTCATCAGCCATGACGTGGCCCTGCTCGGGGAGGTCGTCAACCGCGTCTTCCACCTCGACGCCAACCGGTCGACGCTCGACCAGTACAACGTCGGCTGGTCGGCGTACCTGACCCAGCGCGAGACCGACGAGAAGCGGCGCCGCCGCGAGCGCGCCAACGCCGAGAAGAAGGCTGCGGCGCTGGCCAGCCAGGCCGACAAGATGCGCGCGAAGGCGACCAAGGCGGTGGCCGCGCAGAACATGGCCCGCCGAGCGGAGAAGCTGCTCGCCGGGGTCGAGGACGTGCGCCGCAGCGACAAGGTCGCCAAGCTGCGCTTCCCCGAGCCGGCACCGTGCGGGCGCACACCGCTGACCGCCTCCGGGTTGTCGCGCAGCTACGGCTCGCTCGAGGTCTTCACCGACGTCGACCTGGCGATCGACCGGGGCAGCAAGGTCGTCGTCCTCGGCCTCAACGGCGCCGGCAAGACGACCCTGCTGCGCATCCTCGCGGGCCTCGACGCCCCCGACACCGGCGAGGTGGAGCCGGGCCACGGCCTCAAGCTCGGCTACTACGCGCAGGAGCACGAGAACCTCGACGTCGAGCGCACCGTGCTGGAGAACATGAAGTCGGCCGCCCCCGACCTGGGGGAGACCGACGTGCGCAAGGTGCTCGGCAGCTTCCTGTTCTCCGGCGACGACGTCGACAAGCCCGCTGGGGTGCTCTCCGGCGGGGAGAAGACCCGGCTGTCGCTCGCGACCCTCGTCGTCTCCAGCGCCAACGTGCTGCTGCTCGACGAGCCGACCAACAACCTCGACCCCGCCAGCCGCGAGGAGATCCTGTCGGCCCTGCACCGGTACGCCGGGGCGGTCGTGCTCGTCAGCCACGACGAGGGGGCGGTCGAGGCGCTCGCCCCCGAGCGCGTGCTGCTGCTGCCCGACGGCGTCGAGGACCTCTTCGGGCCGGACTACCTCGACCTGATCGCCCTGGCCTGATCGCCGGCCACCGGGCCGATTCGGCGACCGCCGGGCGACTGGACGCGTCGATTCGTCGCGGGCGCGCCGACACGCGCCGACCTCAGGTGCCTGTTTAACGAGGCAGAAACGCACGGACCGCTATGGTTCTGGGCGTCTCGGGCCGTTCGTCGCGCCCGCCCCATATCCCCGGAAAGGGGCCGTTCGTGATCAACGACATCGCGACCGCTGTCAACAATGCGGCGACCGTCATCAACGACCTGGTGTGGTCGAACGGGCTCATCGCGCTCTGCCTGCTCGCCGGCCTGTACTTCTCCTTGCGGCTGCGGTTCGTGCAGGTGCGCCTGCTCGGCGACATGGTGCGCCAGGTCGTCAAGGGCGACTCCTCCGCGGAGGGCGTGTCCTCGTTCCAGGCGCTGGCGATGAGCCTGGCGGGACGGGTCGGCACCGGCAACATCGCCGGCGTCGCGACCGCCATCGCCTTCGGCGGGCCGGGTGCCGTGTTCTGGATGTGGACCGTGGCCTTCCTCGGCGCGTCCACGTCGTTCATCGAGTGCGCCCTCGGCCAGGTCTACAAGGAGCGCGACGAGCAGTCCGGCAGCTACCGCGGCGGCCCCGCCTACTACATCGAGAAGGCGATGGGGCAGAAGTGGTACGCGATGCTGTTCGCGGGCGTCACCGTCATCGCGATGGGCTTCCTGCTGCCCGGCGTGCAGGCCAACGGAATCACCTCCGCGATGGACTCCGCCTGGGGACTCGACCCGAAGATCACCGCCCTGGGCATCATCATCGCGTTGGCGTTCATCGTCGTCGGCGGCGTCAAGCGCATCGCCACCTTCGCTTCCCTTGTCGTGCCGTTCATGGCGATCGCCTACATCGCGCTGACCGCCGTCGTGCTCGTCGTGCACTGGGATACCGTTCCGAGCTCCATCGCCCTCATCTTCCGTAGCGCGTTCGGGTTCGACGCGACGTTCGGCGCCGTGCTCGGCCTCGCCGTGCAGTGGGGCGTGCGGCGCG
This sequence comes from Piscicoccus intestinalis NBRC 104926, assembly GCF_001515525.1. GTDB lineage: Bacteria > Actinomycetota > Actinomycetes > Actinomycetales > Dermatophilaceae > Kineosphaera > Kineosphaera intestinalis. The sequence goes on from NZ_BCNQ01000004.1 coordinate 82,810, forward strand.
GCATCTACTCTAACGAGGCCGGCCAGGGCACCGGCCCGCACGCGGCCGCGGCGGCGGAGGTCTCGCACCCCGCCAAGCAGGGCCTCGTGCAGGCCATGGCGGTCTACATCGACACGCTGTTCATCTGCTCGGCGACGGCGTTCATGATCCTGTCCACGGACATGTACCGCACCTACGACAACGGCTCGACGTCGGGCACCGTCATCTACCTCGGGGAGCCGCAGGTCGCGGACGTGACCATCGGCCCGGCCTTCACCCAGCAGGCGCTCGACACCGTGCACTCCGGCTGGGGCGGCCCGTTCGTCGCCATCGCGCTGCTGTTCTTCGCGTTCACGACGATCGTCGCCTACTACTACATGGCCGAGACCAACCTGTTCTATGTCATGCGCAACAGCTCGGTGAAGGCGCGTGGCATCGTCGTGCGGATCCTGCAGCTCGCGCTGCTGCTGACCGTCGCCTACGGCTCGCTGACCGAGGCGGAGGCCGCGTGGACCTTCGGTGACATCGGCGTGGGGCTCATGGCCTGGCTGAACATCATCGCGATCCTCATCCTGCAAAAGCCCGCCATCAAGGTGCTCAAGGACTACGAGACCCAGCGCAAGCAGGGCATCGACCCGCAGTTCGACCCGCGGCCCCTCGGCATCCGCAACGCGCAGTTCTGGGAGGAGCGGGCCGACGGCCGGCTCGCGGCCGCCGGAACCGGTTCGCGGCCGGTGCCGGGAGCCGGGTCATCGGAGGAGCCACCCACCGCATAACCTGCGCGTATGAGCGAACAGGGCAGCCCGCAGAGCCCGCAGTCGGTTCAGGTCAGGCACGACGGCGCGGTCACCCGCGTGCGCCTCAGCGAGCCGCGGCGGATGAACCCGCAGTCGCCGCAGGTCTGGGAACAGCTGGCGCGCGCGGCCCGCGAGCTGCCGCCGGAGACGCGGGTCGTCGTGCTCAGCGGCGACGGCCCGTCGTTCTCCGTGGGGCTCGACCGCCATTTCCTCACCCCCGACGGGATGCGCGGGCTGTTCGCCGGCGAGAGCGAGCCGGCGCAGATCGCCGACCGGATCGCCGGCTACCAGGAGGCGTTCACCGCCTGGCGAGAGTGCCCCGCGCTCGTCGTCGCCGCCGTCCAGGGGCACGCGATCGGTGCGGGGTTCCAGCTGGCCCTGGCCGCCGACGTGCGGGTCGTCGCCGACGACGTGTCGTTCGCCATGGCCGAGATCACGGTCGGTCTCGTGCCTGACCTCGGCGGCACCGGCCGGCTCGTCGATCTCGTCGGCCCCGACCGTGCCCTGGAGATCTGCCTCACCGGGCGCCGCATCGGGGCCGCGGAGGCGGTCTCGCTCGGCCTCGCCGCCCTCGCCGTGCCCGCCGCCGACCTCGAGGGCACCGTCGCCGACCTCGTCGAGGCGGTGCAGGC
>NZ_BCNQ01000005.1 GCF_001515525.1 Piscicoccus intestinalis NBRC 104926
CGGCACCGGCGGGGGCGAGTTGGCCGACGCGGTCGCGGCCTACCGCGGCGGTTACCTGCCGGAGGAGCGCCGCGACCTCGAGGAACGCCTGCGCGACGGGCGGTTGCGAGGGCTGGCCGCGACGAGCGCGCTCGAACTGGGCATCGACATCAGCGGGCTGGACGCGGTGGTCATGGCGGGGTGGCCCGGCACTCGTTCGGCCCTGTGGCAGCGGGCCGGCCGGGCGGGGCGCAGGGGCCGCGACAGCCTGGCGGTGCTGCTGGCCTCCGACGACCCGCTCGACCACTATCTCGTCGCGCACCCCGACGCGGTGCTCGCGGAACCTGTCGAGGCGTGCGGACTCGACCCGGCCAATCCCTACGTGCTGCTCCCGCACCTGGCGGCGGCCGCCACCGAGGTGCCGCTGACCGCGGCAGACGAGAGCGTCTTCGGGCCGGGCACGCTGGAACTGGCGGCCGAACTCGAGCGACGCGGCCTGCTGCGTCGCCGACGCGACGGCTGGTACTGGACCCGGCAGGACCGGGCCTGCGGCCTGACCAGCCTGCGCGGGAGCGGCTCCAGCGTCGCGATCGTGGAGAGCCGCAGCGGCAGGGTGCTCGGCACCGTCGATGTGCCTCGCGCCGACGCGGTCGTGCACACCGGAGCGGTCTACGTGCATCAGCAGCGCACCTACGTCGTCACCGAGCTCGACCTGGAGTCGGGGACCGCCCTCGTCGTGGCGGGCGACCCGGGTTGGCGCACCCAGGCCCGCTCGGTGAGCTCCTTCGACATCGTCGGGGTGATCGACGAACACCGCGCCGGCCCGATCAGCGTCAGCCACGGCCACGTGATCGTGCGCGAGCAGGTGACCTCGTTCCTGCGGCGCACCCCGGCGGGCGACGTCATCGGCGAGCACCCTCTCGACCTGCCACAGCGGCGGCTGCCGACTCGCGCCACCTGGTGGACGGTCACACCGGAGGCGCTCGCGGCCGCCGGGATCTCCGCGGACGACATCCCGGGGGCGGCGCACGCCGCCGAGCACGCGGCGATCGGGCTGCTGCCGCTGCTGGCGACCGCCGACCGGTGGGACATCGGCGGGGTCTCCACCGCCTGCCACCCCGACACGGGGTTGCCGACGGTGCTCATCTACGACGGGCACGCCGGTGGGGCCGGCATCGCCGAGCGCGGCTTCGGGCGGCGGCACGCCTGGCTGCGCAGCACCCGCGAGACCGTCGCCTCCTGCCCCTGCGAGCGAGGCTGCCCGGCCTGCGTGCAGTCGCCCAAGTGCGGCAACGGCAACGAGCCCCTGGACAAGGCCGGGGCCGTGCGGCTGCTCGACCTGCTGCTCACCGAGTGCCCGGCGCCCACGTCGCAGGAGGATGGGGCGCAGGACCCCGCAGATAGAGACCGTCGGGCCAGCTAGGACGAGCACCACGGCCGCCCGCGCGAGCGACTCGGCGGCCTGCGCCGCTCGCGCGACCACCCCCGACATCCACACACTGAACTGTGCGTTATCCGGGCGCAGGCTGTGGTCAGGTCCCGGCGCGGTCATCGTCGGCCCCGCGGTGCGGCCTTCTGCAGGTCCGCGGAACCCGCCACCGCGCTCGACCGGGCCGGGCCGAGCCGGGTCAGCGGCGCGGGCAGGCGCACCACCGCCTCCACGCGGACCGAGCCGGGTGACCCCAGCGCCCGCTGCGCCCCGCGCTCGCCCGCGCCGGTCTCGCTCGCCGCACCGGTGGCCTCGCAGGCCCGGACGCGGGCTCCGTTCTCGGCACCGACGCGTCGCGCGACCGAGCAGGCGGTCACCTCGTCCGCGCCGCGCAGGAGCCTGGCCGCGCCGGCGAGCGACGCCAGGTCGGCGGCGGCCCGCGCCCGGTGGGTCGCCGTGATCGTCACGCCCAGGAGGAAAGCGGCCGTCATGAGCGCCAAGGTGGCGCCGATGATCGCCAGCGCCAACATCGAGCCGCTACCGGTCTCGCCGCTCCACCTGGCCGGCCGCGTGGCGAGATCGGCACGAGGCTCGGGAACGGGTTCGCCGTCCAGAGCCGGCGAACGCCTGGCGGTCTCGGGTGCCTCGCGGGGCCGAGGCGCGCCGCGCGGGCGTCGGCGGCTCATCGGGGACGCTCCCGCGGCAGAACCGCGCTGGCCTGCGCGTCCGGCCCGGTCGGCATCCAGCCACCGAGTCGTCGCGCGGGGGCGCGGACGACGACCGTGACGACGTCGCGCCCGGAGATCGTGACCGCGGCGTCGGGCGGAGCCAGCCGCCGCGCGACCTGGCGGGTCTCGCGGACGGAGTCGCCCCTCGATGCGGACCGGGCGGCGGCCCGGGCCGCATCGAGGCAGCGGATCTCGTCGACGACGAAGCCGAGCACCGAGCAGGCCAGGGCGAGAATCAGCGCGACCGCGGGCATGGCCGCCGCGAACTCTGCGGTCACCATGCCCTGGTCGTCCCGGGCTCGGCGAACGCTCACTTGATCACGGCCAGCGCGGTCTTGAACAGCGCCTCGATGAGGTGCTTGACCATTCCGGACTTGATGACCGCCATGAGAACCGCCGCGAACGCGCAGGCGGCGAGGGTACCGACGGCGTACTCGGCGGTGGTCATGCCCGCCTCGGCCGAGAGTCGCAGGCGACGCACGAGGGCGGCGGTGGAGGTCCGGGTGCGTCGCACGAGGGTGACAGACATGTCGTGTCCTTCCGAAGGGTTGGTGTGCTTGCGCCGCCATCGTGCGGTCGTCGTCGATGTCGGCGCGCAGCCCGCGACCGCGGGCTGTGGACGACCGACACCCCCCGAACACGCCTGTGGATAAACGCACGCTGCGGCCGGACTGGGGGTCGAGTCGAGAGCCCGATGGGGAGCCGGTTGACGACCCCGGCCGAGGGGCCGAGGCCGTCAGCGGGCGGTTGCTCCCGGACCGAACAGGAGGACGGACATGCGGGCAGTGGGCTACGTGCGGATCAGCAAGGCAGACCGAGGCGCCACCGAGGACCAGCAGCGGCTGAGCTTGCGGCAGCAGGCCGACACCATCCGCGCGGCGTGCGAGGCCAAGGGCTGGGAGCTTCTGCGGATCGTTGAGGACTTCGCCCTGTCAGGCAACGACAGCGAGCGTCCCGGCTTCATCGAGGTAACCGAGGCGGTGACCAGCGGCGAGGCCGACGTGGTCGTGGTGCGGCACGTGGACCGCCTGTACCGGAAGGGCTGGCGCCTGCTGAAGCTCGTGGACCCGGTCGCCGAGGGTGGCGACGGGTGGAACGTCTACAGCGTGGAGCAGGCGTTCGACACCACCACGCCCGAGGGCTGGTTCGCCTTCGCCCAGTTCGCCCTGTTCGGTGACTTCGAGCGGCGTCTCACCGCCAAGCGGACCAAGCTCGCCCTCGCCCAGCTCCGCAAGGAGGGGAAGCACACCGGGCGCAAGAGCCTCATCCCTGTTGAGGTTGAGGACCGCATCGCCGCGCTGGCTGCCGAGGGCATGAGCGCCAGCGCGATTGCCCGCCTGCTGACCGACGAGCGGGTGCCGCGCCCGACCACTGGCACCGCCCGGAAGGGCGAGAAGGCCGCTCGCACCACGGTCTTCCACTGGGACCACAGCCACGTGCTCGGCGCGATCCGCCGCGCCGGCGTGCGCTCTCGCGCCTCCTAGGTTGCTCGGCTCGGGTCGGGGCTCCATCGTTCGACTCGTTGCCTCGCTTTCGCGAGCACCGCTCGCCCCACCGTCCCCTCACTGGCGGTGGGGCGATTGGCGTTTTGGGCGCGTAAGCGTTGCTTGGGCACAAGTCGAAGCGACATGCTTCGACTCGTAGGGCCAGCTGGCCCAGCAGCGTGGCCCAGGTGGGCGGGAACCGAGGAAGTAGCGAGCAGAGCTCGCGACAACCCATCCGAGACACCCACCTAGGAGCACCAATGGCACGCGGCTACAACTCGATGGCCGACGTCGTGAAGACGACTACGGACGGGCAGGACCTCAACGAGGTCTGGGCCGAGTTCCAGCAGACCATCGCCATCCGCAACCAGCGCCGCAGCGCGCTGGCGGACCTGTTCACCTTCCGCACCACGCTCGCCACCGAGCTGGTCCCGCAGGCCCTCACCGGCGACGACTTCGACGAGGCCAGCGAGTACGGCGTCCCGACCGGCATCCGGCCCACCGCCGACACCGTCAAGGTCGGCTACCCGCACAAGTGGTACGACAAGGCCACGCGCTTCACCTGGCAGTTCCTCTCCCGCGCCAGCTCGGCGCAGGTCGCGAGCGTGCACGCGTCCGCGCTGGAGGCCGACAACAAGCTCATCTTCGACAAGGTCATGCGGCGGGTGTTCAACCCGACCACGTGGCAGAACGAGGACGGCACGTCGGTCTACGGCTTCTGGAACGGCGTGGACGGCCAGCCGCCCGCCAACCAGTGGGGTGAGACCTTCGCGGCCAACTACACCCACTACCGGACCTCCGGCGCGGCCAACCTCACCAGCGCCGACGTGGACGAGCTGGTCGGTGCGGTCGAGTCGCAGGGCTTCGGGCTGCGCGAGAACGGCGACCGGATCATCGTCCTCGTCAACCCCGAGCAGGCGGACGTCATCGCGAGCTTCACCCGCGCCGGCGGCGCGAAGCACGACGCGATCCCCTCCACGGACGCGCCCGCGTTCATCACCGCCGAGACCATCGAGGGCGCCCGTCCTCCGGGCGAGTTCAACGGGCTCACGGTCAAGGTCGCCTACGGCGACGCGTGGGTGGTCGAGGACCGTGGCATCCCGGCTGGCTACATGGTCGCGCTGGCGACCGGTGGCCCGAACAGCGAGCGCAACCCGCTGGGCTTCCGCGAGGAGGCCGTGCCGAGCCTTCAGGGCTTGATCCAGGTCGGTGGCGGCAGCGCCGACTACCCGCTCATCAACTCGTACTACCTGCGCGGCTTCGGCGTGGGCACGCGGCGCCGTGGCGCGGGCGCGGTCATGCAGATCACCGCGAACGCGGTCTACGCCACGCCGGCGAAGTACGCCTGATGAACCCCGGTCCGGCGAGGGTTGCTGCCCTTCTCTCGCCGGACCGGTCAAGGGCAGCAAGGGCAGGCTCAGGAGGTCAACCATGACCAGCAACAACCTCACGACTGACACGATCCTCGGCGCCGTGGAGACCGGCGCGATCCTGTGGCCGCACAACGAGCAGGCCACCGAGGACATCGGCGTCGAGATGGCCGTTCTCGCGGCTCTCGACAAGCCGACCGACGCGCCGACCGGCAAGGCTCTGCACCGGCGGGCCGGCGCCCACTTCTCGCAGGTTCGCCCGCTGCTCGTTGGGCTCAACCGCACCAACTGGACGCTGCGCGACGTGGACGAGGCGCCGTGCGACCGGTGCGACCGCGACGTGTCGTGCCGCCACACCCTCCGCGTCCCGGCAGGCGCCACGGTGGTGGAGCTTCACGTCTGCGAGCGATGCCGCGACCAGCTGGACGGCTCCTTCCGCGCTCTGGTGTGGAGCTGATCGTGGCGCGACGCAAGAGCCACGGAGACGAGTGGTACGCGGCCCACCCGGAGGTCGTGCGATGCAAGGAGCTGTTGAAGACGACCGGCCAGCAGTGCGCGATGGAGGCCCATCCCGGCGCAACGGTCTGCTTCAAGCACGGCGCGAACCTCCCGCAGGTGCAGGCGGCTGCCGCCCGGCGGATTCAGGGATCGGTCGAGGATGCCGTCAAGCGGCTACAGGCCATGCTGGACGACCCGAGCGTGGAGAACCGCGAGAAGGTGAAGATCCTCCACGACTTGCTGGACCGTGGCGGGCTCGGTGCGACGAACAAGCTCCTCGTCGGCGTGGCCGAGCTGGACCCGGTCGAGACTCTGTTCCGCGACCTACTCGGCACGCCGGGCGCGCTGGCGCTGCCCTCCACGGGCGAGGTCTCCGACGCCGAGCTTGCCAAGCGGCGCGCGGCTTGGGCCGAGCTCGTCGGCGGTGATGACGGCGACGTTGTTGACGCCGAGCTGGTCGAGGAGCCCGCCGAGGACAGGGCGCCCGACGCGATCGAGGCCCGCAACGTCGACCGTCCGCAGGCGTCCGCCAAGATGCCCAAGCGCGTCGCGGCGGACCTTGCGGCGCTCCAGAAGGCGGACCTGTGGTGAGCCGGCGCCGTCGCCGCACATAGAGCTCCCGCGCCCGGCGTTGGACTGGTTCGAGTTCCCTTCTCGCCGGGCGCGGGCCTATAGCACAGGCGCGCCGTCTCGAGTCTTGAGACGCCCATAGCGCGTTGTCGGACCCACCTGCGAAAGTTGCTCTTGGCCGGCCTGTCGTCGTTGAGACGGGTCGTTTTTGGCTCAAGATGAGGGAGGGTTGCCAGGTGACGGAGGTCCGCGTGTCGGAGGCGATGCTCCTCATGGAGCGGAAGGCGTACGGCGCCTTCTATACGCCGAAGGACGCAGCCCACTACATGGCCTCGTGGGCAATGCGCACCGAGGGTGACGTCCTATTGGAACCCAGCATCGGCGACGGCTCCTTCATCGCCGCCGCGCGCGACGTGGCGGCAGCTCGTCGGTGGCAACAGCCGCGCTTCATCGCCGCCGAGCTGAACCCGCGCACGGCTGCTGAGGCTGTGACATGCGGGTTGGTCGCCCCGGACGAGCTCGCCGTTGGCGACTTTCTACGAGCGCCCATCCGTCCGGTGCAAGCCGCGATCGGAAACCCGCCGTACGTTCGCCTTCGGGCGCTCCCAGCAGAGCAGGCCGAGACCGCTCTCCGGGCGTCGGGCGCCGACCTTGGCGCGCCGATGTTGACGAGTGGCAGCGTGTGGATGCCGTTCGTTTCCCGCACGGCGCGCTTCCTCGGGCCGGACGGTCGCATGGCCCTGGTGCTGCCGTGGGACATGACGTACGTGAAGTACGCCCGTCCGCTGTGGCGCTACCTCGCGGACACGTTCGGCGCCCTCCGCGTGGTACGGGTGCGCGAGCGCCTGTTCCCGGAGATCGGCCAAGACGTGCTCCTGCTGTTCGCGGACGGCAAGGGGCGCACCACCGACACGGTCGCGTTCGAGGCTCACAGCACCGTCGAGGACCTGATCGCGGGCACACCCGAGACGACGTCCGCCGTAGCGATCAACCGGATCGTCGCCGGCGACCGCGCCTTCCAAGAGGCGCTGCTGCCCTCAGGCGTCGCTGAGCTACTGGCGTCCACCCGCTCATGGACCGTGCCTGCGCGCGAGCTGGTTACGTTCAACATCGGCTACGTCACCGGCGACAAGCACTTCTTCCACCCTGGGCCGGAGCACGACCTCCCCGAAACGAGCTTGCGCCCTGCGCTCACCAACGCGCGCGGCATGCGCGGTAGGGGCCTCTACACATCTCGGCTGGACGAGTCGGCCACCGCCACGCTGTGGCTGCCCGGCGACGAGCTTACGGAGGCCGAGGAGGCATACGAGCGGCGCGGGAGACGGCTGGGCGTGCACAAGGCGTACAAGTGCCGCGTGCGCGATCCGTGGTACCGGGTACCCGGCGTGAAGGTCCCCGACTTGGTGCTGTCGGTGTTCTCGTCGCTGCCGGTCCTGATGGTCAATGACGGCGAGTACGTCGCGACGAACAGCCTGCTGTGCGGCTACCTCCAGCAGGGCGACGCGGACTCCTTCGCCGCGAGTTGGTACACGTCGCTCACGCTGCTGAACGCCGAGCTGGAAGTCCACTCGCTCGGAGGAGGCGTGCTGGTCCTCGTGCCCAACGAGGCTGGCAACGTGCGAGTGCCCAAGCCGAGGACCGTCCCGAAGAAGCTCCTGCCCACAGTGGCCAAGGCTCTCCGCGCTGGAGACCTCCGAGGGGCGTACGCGGCAGGCGACGAGGCACTGGCGCGGAAGTACGGCGCCGACGCGGTCGAGCTGCTGCGTGAGGGCATCGCCGTGCTCGAAGCGTGGCGGGTGGCGAAGCCGCTCAGCTGAAGTAGTCGAGCCAGATGTTGCGCTTCTTGAACGTCTCCACGAGCCGGTCAACGAACGTGCTGATCTGCATGTCCCGCTCATCGAGGGGGACGGCGCCTTGCACGAGGCCGTCCTTGATCTCCGGCAGCGGTGTCGTGTCGAAGTCGACCACCATGTAGGCGAACTGGTCGTAGATGCCTCGGATGTCCTTGTACTGCGTGCCATCGCGACCGGCGATCGCGCTGTACATCCGGGCGTAGCGCGGGTGGTCGGGGTGCTCGTCGACGATGACCTTCTGACCCTTCCGCTTGGCCGACTTCTTGCTGAGGACCGGGTGCAGGTACACGTAGCCGTAGACCGCCATAGGGAAGCGATCCTGGAGGCTGATGCACTCGCCGATGATCCCTTGGTAGTACTCCAGCACGTTCTGCCCGACCGAGCTCATCTGGCTCCGTACGCCGATGCTCATCAGCACGCCGTTGTCGGGGTGGATGACTGCAACGTCGGCGTCCTTCGGCTTGTGTGAACCGAAGAGCTTCGCCTCCTCCTTGACCTCCACGCCCTGCTTCCGAGCCTCGTCGGTGAGGCGCCCGCGCAAGTCGTCCGCGATGTAGCGGTGGAGCATCTTGATGAAGCCCTGACTGCGTACGGCGCCGATCGGGTCAGCGTCGTACTTCGCCTTCATGTCGCGAAGGACGTCCTCCAGGGTAGGAGCGCTGATCGGTGCTGCCGCGACGGCTGTCGGCGTGGACTCGGTGGCCTCGGCCACGTCTCCATCCTCGAACTCCAACTGGTCATCGTCAGTCACTGTGGGACCGTATCGAGCCTGCGCCGATACGGTCCACCGAACGCCGCAACCGTCTCACAACAGCATTACCTGTTCCACTCGCGGCGACGTTCCACCCGAGATGACGAAGGAGTGCCGGCCGCGAACGATCGCGTCGAGCACCGGCATCCAGTCGGGCGGCATCGATCCGCTGCGCTGAAGGTGTTCCAGGGTGCTGATGCGTCGCCGCGGAACCCGCAGGCTGATGTGGGCGGCGCCGTCGACGAGCGGCGGCAGCATCGCGTGCAGCCGCACACCGGACGGCAGGAGTCCGTCGACGAACGGGCTCGCCTCGTCGAGGCGCCGCCTGGCCAGACCCGCCAGCCGCACCGCGAGCCGGCGAACCGCCTGGGCGTCTCCCAGGTCGCAGGCGACCGGCTCGAGACCCGCGCCGCGGTCGACCCACACGCCGTCGGTGCCGTTGACGAGCACGTCGGTGACCGCCTCGTCGAGCAGCAGCGGCTCCAACGGACCGGCCCCGAGCACCGCGTCGCCGAGTTCGGTGGTGGCGTCCTCGACTCCCCCGCGGCCCAGCGTCAGGGCGGATCGGGCCACGACGTCGTCGACGCGTCGAGGAGTGGGCGCGTGCCCTGCCCGGATGTGCTCCCACAGCACGGATTGGTTCATGCTGCCCTCCCCAGCGGCACCCGGATCGACTCGAGGACCTGGTCGGCGGCCTCGGCGAGCGCGCCTCGACCGCCCGGCACCCGTCCCCGTCTGAGATCCGCGGTGACTCGGTCGTCGTCGGACAGCACGGCGACCACCCGCAGCCCGAGGGCATCACACACAAGTGCCGGCAGATCCTCCGGGGAACCACGAGCCACCCGCTGCACGATGGACCAGGCGACGCCGCTCGCCTCGAGCGCCCTGGCGTGGACTCCGGCAGCCGCCAGCTGGGTCGGCCCGAAACCGCACACGATGAGCCCCTCGTGCAGCAGGGCGGCAGCCACCCCGAACTCCGGCGCTGACAGCTCCGGCAGGTCGACGACGATGAGGTCGCAGTAGAAGGCCAGGTTGTCGATCACCGCCCGGATCGCGTGAGCATCGGGCGCGGCGGCGGACGTGCGCTCGAAGGAGACCGCGGGCACCCCGGCTCCGCGCGGCAGCCTCGGCAGGATGTCTGGGATGTCGAGGCGTCCACGCGCTCGAGCCAGATCGGGCCAGCGCAGCCCCGGCTCGTGATCGACCCCCAAGACCACGTCGAGTCCACCGCCGTGCCTTCGCAGATCGACGAGCGCGCAGACGGCGCCCCGTTGCCGGGCGCGCACCCCCAGTGCGGCCACGAGGCAGGAGGCACCAACGCCACCCGAGGCGCCGCTCACGCCGATGATCCGAGCTCGAGTCATGAGGTCACGGTGCGGCACCGACACGGCCGGAGGCGAGGGGGCAGAGCGCGACCTGTGGATAAACACCACCCCGTCCGCGCGCCTGTGGATGATTTCGGCACGAGCGGTTCGCTCCTGGCTCGAAAAAGGGGCAGACATACGGGTGGCCCCCGCTGGGGGGACAGCGGGGGCCACCAACGCGCCAAGCCCCGGGGGGGAGGAGCTGGTGCGCCGCGCTCAACCCGTAGGGAGCGCTGACATCATTGTGTAGGTCGGACGCCCGATAAGCAAACGGCTGTGATGGCATCCGGCGACCAGGATACGCAACGCCTTTTCGGCGCCTCACGGACGTCTGGACCAGTCGGTGAGAAACCGCTGATCTGCGACTTTGTGAACTTCCAACGCGACGACTGACGACCAGTCGACTTCACATCTGCAGCGCTGTGACACACAGTTTGCGCAAAACTAGCGGAGCATGGTGTAACGCTTTGAGGTGACCGCACGATGTGCACCGAATGGCGCTGCTGTGCAGCGAGGCGGGCCCAGACCCACCGCTGGCAAGCCGCCGAGGACTCTGGTCGCCCTGACTCGATTCCGGCCTCATGGCCCAGCTGGCTCTGGTGGCGCGCACGGCGCCGACGGCCCAGTCGGTCAGGACGACCGAGGGCATTACCTCGACCGACCAGGTGGCGCCACCGCAAGCGTCGGCAGCCGTGACGCAGAGCGAGGGCACCTCGTTGCGAGGTGCCCTCGGGTCGTGGACTCCACCGGTTACCAAGCGTGCAATCTGAGCCGTCCGGGGGCACCTGGCCCCGCGGACCTGTCCATCAGTGGACCGACCGCGAGTGGGTGCCGGTATCGTTCACGACCGGCGGCGGCTAACCGCCGTCCTTGCTCATGATTATGCTCCCGACCTGGGGCTTTGGGAAGCGGAAGCAAGAAATCCATCGCTCGGAGTCGGTCCGGCCGCGTGTCCCGCCGGTCGATGCGGGGCGGGGCGCCCCTTGCCACAAACCACCCACACTGGTGTGTGAATCATCCCGTGAGAGCAGAACCGCTCACCAGGCGGACATTCCGGAGTGTGACCAAGAACGCCTTCGGAGTGATTCGGTTGGAGGCTCAGTGGACTCGTGGCAGCCTCCGAGGAGCTGTGGATAACGCGCGTCACGAGTCGGTGCACCTGAGTAACGTGACGCGTTGCCACGCTCCACCTGCCCCTCCAGGAGCTCTTCGTGCCCACTGACGCCACCCGCCGGCCCCACCATCGAGCCCTGCCCGGCCACCGGTCGAAAACTCCCGCCCGGGTGCTCGGTGCCGCGATCTTCATGGCGCTGTCGGCCGTTCCGGCCGCGGCCTATGCGGCCGACGGTGCGGAGACCGATCTCCCGGATGAGGCCGTCGTCGATGCCCCCGCGCAGTCGACCCATGAGACGGGCGAGTCGGGCGCCTCGGCGAAGCCCGAAACCCAGGCCCCGGAGGAGCACGCGCCCGAGACCGAGCGGGCGGCCAAGTCCGAACACGCAGCCGAGGCCGGGCAGGCATCCGATCACGCAGCCGAGGTCGAGCAGGCAGCCGAACCCGAGCACGAGCCGGAGCGCGCAGCCGAATCCGAGCAGACAGCCGAACCCGAGCCCGAGCGGACAGCCGAGCCCGAGCAGGCGCGCGAGGCCGAGCACGTAGCCGACGAGGCCTCCGAAGCAGACCACGAGCGCGAGCAGAAACCCGACACACCGACCGAGGCGCGACCCGAGCATCAGAGCGACTCCCAGCCGGAAGACCAGCACGCACCCGAGCCCGAGCACGCAGCCGACAAGGCGCCCGAACTCGCCGAGACAGACCACGAGCACGAGCAGAAGCCCGACGCACCGACCGAGACGCGACCCGAACAGCAGAGCGACTCCCAGCCGGAAGACCAGCACGCACCCGAGCCCGAACACGCGCCCGAATCCGCCGAGGCGGCTGGTGACGAACCCGAGTCCGATGCCCGGCCGGAGGCTGAGGCCGGGAGTCGTTCTGAGTCTTCACCTCAGGCTCCGGAACAGCCCTGGGCAGAATCGACGCCCTCGGCGGGCGGTGACGACCAGCCCGCGCGGTCCGTCACCCACCACGAGACTGCGACCGACGCCGGCTCCGCCAGCGACTCACGCGCCGAGTCAACTGAGCCGGGAGTGTCTGCCGAGGGCGCCGACAGCGATCACCGCTCTGAGGCAGGCACACCGTACGACCGCGACAGCCACGGCGATGTCGCTCCACGCGAGTACCCTCAGGACGAGCCGCACCTGACGACGAACTCGCCCGAGGGTGATTCGAATGTGGCTCTTGCACAAAACGCTTGGTCTCCGCTGGCGGCGCCGGGCAAGGGCATCGACGACCTTCGCCCTGCGACGGATCTGTCCGGCGAGGGGTCGTGGAAGCGTGTCGCGGAATCAGGGGCTGACGTCGCGGACGGACGCGGAGCCGAGTCCTCTGAACGGCAGTCGTGGGACGCATCGGGCGAAGATCGTCGCGATGCCGGCCCCATCGTCGTCCGGCCCGCGGAACTGGCCGAGGCGCAGGCGGCGCGACCTGGCGAGAACGCCGCCGCGACCGTCGGCCCCGTGCGCGGAGCGGGCTCGCCACCCGCTCAAGATGTCGACGAGCTGCGATTCGGTGGGGCCGGCACGCGTTGGGTGGAAGTGGACGCTGACGTGATCGGTCCCGCGGCCGGCGCGGCTGATGCTCTTGTCGGCCAGGCCACGAAGGCCCTCGGCGGCACGCCCGTCCTCACCGACCTCCCACCCGGCCAGGCGAAGAAGCTCGAACGCGACGCCGAAAGCGCGACCTGCCACCCGGTCAGGCGAAGAAGCTCGACCGCACCGCCGACCCCAAGCTCGACCTCCTCCTCCCACCTGGCCAAGCGAAGAAGTTCGACCGCACCTCCGAAACCGGGTCCGACCTGCCGCCCGGCCAAGCGAAGAAGGCCGACCGCGCCGACGAAGCCGACGAAACTGTGCGCGACCTGCCGCCGGGTCAGGCGAAGAAGCTGGACCGCACCTCCGACCACGAGCCCGACCTGCCACCCGGTCAGGCGAAGAAGCTCGACCGTACCTCCGACCACGAGCCCGACCTGCCACCCGGTCAGGCGAAGAAGCTCGTCCGCAGCACGACGCGCGCAACCGAGGAGCGCGCGGAGCCCGCCACGCAGAAGTACCGCTCGCCGGTCGAGACCGCGGTCGAGGCTCAGGTCAGCGCGGCCAGGGACGCGGTCGACCGGCTCAGCGCTCCCAGCCGGCAGGAGTCGGCACCGGCGCCGTCCTCGGCACCGGCGCCGTCGTCGGCGCCATCGTCCACGGCACGCACGAGACCGTCCACGCCCAACGAGACCCGCGCACCTGAGCAGACGCCGACCCGCGCACCTGAGCCGACGCCGTCGACCACCCGAGACGAGGTGAAGGAGGCCGAGCCGCCGGCCGTCGCGGCGACCCCGGCGCCGAGGTCCACTCCGCCGAAGCCGGCCTCGCCCTCATGGTCGTGGCCTGTCCCGGGCCTGCCGTCGTCACTTCCTTCGTACAGCGAGCATCACCCGGCCGGCCCGGCGCCCACGCCACAGAACTCTGTGTCACCCGCACCCGCGCCGGCTCACTCGACCACCCCTGAGCCGGCGAGCACCCCTGTCAGCACCCCGACGAGCACGTCTGCGCCGATCGCCCCGCGGGGCCGGTGGCTGGCGCCGTCGACGGCGGACACCGCCGGACGCACCGGCCACGGGGTCGCCCCGGTGCTCGCGGCCACGGGCGGGCCGCAGGTCGCCGGTCCTCATCACCCCGCCGCGCCGCAGGTCACGCCCCGGCTGCCCACGCCGTCCGGGCCTGGCGCCCCCACGCAGCGCTCATACCCGGACCTGTCCTCGCGGCACTCCGCACCAACCTGGCGCAGCGGCACCCACCTGAACGAGCCCAACGCCGATTCCCTCCGCCGCGCACAACAATTGGCGACCGACCGGGGCCGGCCGTTCGATGTGGTGGCGGCCCGCCTCCTCGCGCGCACGTGGGAGGACATCGCCCGCCCGACGTCCGCCCTGGGCGTCTTGAGCCGGGTGCCCGGGCGCAAGGTGCTCGAGGTGCCGGTGCTGCCGGACGCCGGCGGCAGCCTGACGTCCTGCGCCAAGGGCCGCTACCACGGGTACTGGCGGCAGTTCGCCCAAGCCGTCGAGGCGAACGGTCTCGGCGACGCGATCATCGACCTGCGACCCGACACCGCCGATCTCGCGGCGAAGAACCCCGCCGAGTACGCCGCCTGCTACCGCCGGGTCGTGCAGTCGCTGCGCAGCAGCCAACCGCGCATGCAGACCCAGTGGAGCGTTCCGCGGGGCATCCAGCCCGGTCAGGATCCGCTGCTGTCGTGGCCGGGCGCCGATGTCGTCATGATCGTCGGGGTCGACGCCGTCGACACCGGCAACGACTGGGGCCGCACGATCAACGGCCGTTACGGCCTGAACTGGTGGGCCGATTTCGCGGCGCGCAACGGCCGCCAGATCGCCCTGGCTCGCTGGGGCCTGTTCCCGGGCTCGGCGACGTCACACACAAACGCGCCGTACATCCAGAACATGCATGATTGGCTGGTGCGCGCCCAGGTCCGCAAGCAGCTTGCATATGAGGCATTCACCGCCCCGGACGATTTCACCGGGGCGGGCCCCGCCGTTTACCGAACGCTGTTCTCGGGCTGATCCATGGCGTTCGACCCCTACAGTCTCCCCGACGAACCGATCGTGGCCATCGACCTCGCGCTCGATGCCACCGGCGAGGAGCGGGCGACCGTCGACGGGCAGCCCGTCAGACGCCGCTTCGGGGAGTCGGCCCGGGCGGCCGCGGTGCGCACGGTCGCGACGATCGTCGACGACCTGCCCGCGCTGCAGCCCTCCGGACGCCGACCGGCCGGGGTTCGGGCCCGCATCAACGGCAGCGGATTTCGCGACTACGACATCGCGGTCGATCGGGACGCCCGGCTGTACGTGCCGATCGGTGCGGCCGCCGACGAGCCCGAGCCCGAACCGGCTCCGCCCGCGACGCCCCTGCCGTTCGGCCCCGATCTGCGCTCCCCCGGCCCTTCCGCGCCACCCGACGCGCCACCCGACGCGGCGCTCGGCGACACCCACGGCGAGTCCGCCGCTCAGGGGCCGCGCGGTTGGAGTCGCACGTTCCTCGACGATCGAGCCGACCCGCAGGAGCAGACCGGGTCGACCGCGGGCGCCGCGTCGGGCGCCGCACCCGCGGGACCGGTACGCCGTCGCGACGTGAAACGGCGCCGACGCCGGTGGGGCCGACGTCCGCCACCCGACGGACTCATCGCCACCCCGCCCAAGCAACTGTCCGCGGACCGGTTGGCCGGGCTCGTGCGGGCCGCGCGTGATCTGCGCCCCGTCACCTCCGAGGCCGACAACGACGAGTCCCCCGGTCGCGAGCCCGAGGCGGGCCCGCCCCCGCCCGGCCAGCGACGCACCCGTCCGGCGGTTGTGGCCGTCGTCATCGCGGCCCTGCTCATCGTGGGTGCGATCGCCGCGATCGTCACCGCGATCCTCGAGCCGGACAGCCTGCACGCGGGCAGCGCGAGCGGCACCGCACAGGCCACCGCCTTCCCGGGCTCGGTCGCCCCCGGCTGGAGCACGACCCCCCGGTGGGTCTCCCCGACCCTGGAAGAGGGCGGCGGCCGGATCCTCGCCGTCGACGACGCGGTCGCCTACGTCACTGCGGACCACCGCCTCGAAGTCGTCGACGCCCTCACCGGCTCCCCACGCTGGCGGGCCCAACTGCCCAAGGGCGACCTGCGGGGCGGCCTGGCGTTCACCACGATCGGCGGCACGGGCGTCGTCGCCGCACAGCTCGGCGACACGCTCATCTGGTGGCAAGCCGACGACGGCTCCGACCGGCGCACGCTCGCGCTGCCGCAGGGGGCCCGCACGACCTACCTCGGCGAATCGCCGCTGGTCGGCATCGACGAACGCACGGTGGCAGTGCTCTCCGGCGACAAGCTCGCCCAGGTCGCCGTGCCCGCCGGGGCGTACGCCCTGGCCGCCGACAACACCGGCCGCGTGACCGCCGGCTCCGGCGCCGGATGGTTTCGCCTGACCGCCGGGGCCGCTGCGACCAAGCCGACCGCATGGGAACGGGCCGCACCCGACGACGAGGCCCCGAACACCAACCCGACGGTGATCGGCTACCTCGGCGACTCCGTCGTCACGCTCTACCCGGCCGACCGCAACGGCGACCAGCACGTCGTCGTCTACACCGACGCCGCCGAGGGCCCGACGATGCGGGTGAGCTTTCGCGGCAAGGCGGTGGCCACCGACGGCGCCGGGCAGCCCTGGTGGCCGTCACCCGCCGGCACGTGGGGCGTGCTCGGTCGCACGCTGATCGACCTGGAGGCGGGCAGCGTCACCGACCTCGGCGCGTGGACCACGACGTGGATCACGCAGGACCGCGCCTACGGCACCGTCGACGGCGACTCCGTGCAGGCCGGCCCGAAGGTGGACCGCGCGCAGATCGGCGCCGATGTGACGATCCCGGAGATCGTCACCGACGCGGGTGCCGCCGTGCGAGCTCGCGTCGACGACCAGGACCGCCTCTACCTGCTGCCGCCCGCCTGATCCGGGTCTCCCAGCGCTCCGGGCGTTCCCGGGCTATCCGGGCCGGTCGGGCCCGTCTCCGCCACGGCCTGCAGGGTCGGCATCGTCTCGCGCGCCGGCACCCACGCCAGCGCGCCGATGAGCAGCACGGCCGCGGTCACCGCGAACGCGGCCGGGAAGCCGACGGCGTCGGCGACCCAGCCGGTGAGGACCGGGCCGAGGATCGCCCCGCCGTCGGTGGCCATCTGGAACGTCGCGAGCACCTTGCCCCCCGAACGCCCCTGTCCGACGACGTCGGCGACGGCGGCCTGCTGGGCCGGGTTGACGATGCCGGCACCGGCTCCGGCCAGCAGCGAAAGCAGCAGGAACGGCACCGGCGAGTGCGCCATCCCGAAGGAGACGGTGCCGACGGCGCTCACGAGGAGCCCGAGGATCACCAGTCGACGCCGGCCGTGCGCGTCGACGAGCCGCCCGGAGACCTGCAGCGCCAGCGCATTACCCACCGCGAAGATCGTCAGCGCGAACCCCGCCCACGCCGCGCCCAGCCCGGCGGAGGAGGCCGCGAACAGCGGCACGAGCGCCACACGCACCCCGAAGTTCGCCCACCCGTTGGCGAATCCCCCGACGAGCGCTGCCCGGTAGGCGCTGTCGCGCAGGGCCTCGGTGACCGACAACGCCGGAGGCGGAGTGCTCCCCGGCGGTGGCCGCAGCGCCGCACCCTTCAGGAAGACCGCGACCACGCCCGCCGCGATGACGAGCGCCACCGCGTAGATGACGAACGGCACGCGGTACCCGAAGCCCGCGGTCAGGCTCCCGAGGATGGGTCCGGCGATGCCGCCGATGAGGAACGCGCCCGCGTACGCCGACGACACCCGCCCCCGGATGGTCGGCGGCGCCAACCGCACGATGAGCCCCATCGCGGAGACGGTGAACATCGTCGATCCGACGCCGCCGAGCCCGCGGAAGATCAACAGCTGCCAGTAGCCGCCGGCCACGGCGCACGCCCCGGTGGAGGCGGCGACGATGAGCAGCCCGGCGAGGTAGACGGGCCGCTCCCCCAGCCGCGTGATGAGCACGCCCCCGGCGGGCGCGAACACGAGCCGCATGAAGGCGAACGCGCTGACGATGATCGACGCCGCCGCGACTCCCACGTCGAAGCTCGCGGCGTACTGCGGCAGCACCGGCGCGACGAGGCCGAAGCCGATCGCGATGACGAACGCGGACGCGATGAGGACGCGGATCTCGCGCGGAATCGGTGGGCGCGCGCTCGCGGCGGCGGTCTGGCTGCTCATGGCCGTGTCAGTATCGCCCCTCCGGCGCGCCGCGCACGCCCCGGCCGCCACTGCCGCCGCGTTGTCGGCGACCGACGCGCCCTCAGCGCCCTCAGTGCCCGTCGCGGACGCGGCGCAGGTCGACGAGCAGCGCGGCGGTGATGTCGCTGCCCACGGCGTTCAGGCTGGCGACGTCGACGGCCTCGTGCCGCTCGGCGACCGACGGCTCCTCCCGCGTGGTCACGTCACCCGTGTCGAGTCGCGCTGCGGCGCTGGCCAACTCGAGCCGCAGATCCGGGGCGAGCACCCCACCCCGGCGCGCGCCGCGCCGGCCCACCTCGACCGCATACCGTTCCGTGCGGGCTGCGACCGCGTGGTCCTCGGTGGTCAGCATGACCGCGGTGCGGGACAGCAGCGCGAGCCCCCGGTCGAAGTCGCCGTCGCCGACGTCCGCGACGGCCCGGCGCAACAGCGGCCGATCGTCGCGCACCGCCTGATCGCACAGCAGCGACAGCTGCAGGCCGAGCAGCCGCTCGCGGGTTCGCGAGGCCCCGGAGTCGCGGCCGAGCGGCACGACGAGCTCGCCGCCCGCCGCGGCCTGGCCCATCGTGTCGAGCATCTCGCGGCCGCCCTCGTCGGGCGTGTGCACGGTGTCGCGCAGCGGCACGACCCGGATCATCGCCGACGCGAGCAGCGCGAGCACCGCCAGCGGCAGCGCCGCGAGGAAGACGTCGTGCAGCGCGTCGGCGAGACCGAACCGGACCGCCTCCGCGATGGCCGGCGGCAGCTGCGCGAGCGCGGACGGGTCGAGCACCGATCCCGCGTCGAGCCCACCCTCCGGCATCGCCGCGGCCGCGCCCGGGGGCAGGTGCGAGACGATCGCCTCGCCCATCCGGCTCGACAGGATCGTGCCGAAGACCGCGATGCCGACCGTCGAGCCGACATTGCGGAAGAACTGCGTGGAGGCGGTGGCGACGCCCAGATCCCGGCGCATCACCGAGTTCTGCACGATGAGCGTGTAGACCTGCATGCACATGCCCAGCCCGATGCCGAAGACGATCATCGCCGCGGTGAGCTGCAGTTGCGTGGCCCCGTACTCCAGTCGGGTGAGCATCCACAGGCCGACGCCCATGATCGTGGGGCCGAGGAGCGTCAGCCCCTTGTACCGCCCCGTGCGAGTGATGAACAGGCCCGACAGGATGCTCAACCCGATCATGCCGACGCTCATCGGCATGACGATGAGACCCGAGTTGGTCGCGTTCACGCCGAGCACGCCCTGGGCGTACACCGGGATGTAGATCAGCGCGCCGAACATCATCATCGACACCGCGAAGCTGGCGATGTTGGAGAACGTGAAGATCGAGCTGCGGAACAGGCTCAGCGGGATGACCGGCTCCGCGGCGCGCAGTTCGACGGCGACGAACGCCGCGAGGAAGAGCGCACCGACCACGTACATGCCGATGATCTGCGCCGAGGTCCACGCGTACGTCGTGCCCCCGAACGAGGTGGCCAGCAGCAGGAGCACGAGCGCGATCGTCAGCGTGACGATGCCGGCCACGTCGACCTTCGCGTCGCGGGGCGTGTGCGGCAGCCGCAGGAAGCGGTGGATGGCGACGAAGGCCACGATGCCGACCGGCAGGCTGATGAAGAACAGCCAGCGCCAGCCCCAGTGGTCGGTGACGAAGCCTCCGATGAGCGGCCCGGCGATCGAGGTGAAGCCGAACACGCTGCCCATCAGGCCCTGATACTTGCCGCGCTGCCGCGGCGGGATGATGTCGCCGATGATGGTCTGGGACAACGGCATCAGCGTGCCCATGCCGGCCCCCTGCACGGCGCGGGCGAGGACGAGGAACCAGAAGTTCTGGGCGATGCCGGCCAGCAGTGAGCCGGTCATGAACAGCAGCAGCCCGCCGAGGTAGAAGCGGCGGCGGCCATAGAGATCGGAGAGCTTGCCGACGATCGGCACGGCGACCGCGGAGACGAGCATCGCGGCGGTGGCGATCCACGAGTAGTGCTCCATGCCACCGAGTTCGGCGACGATACGCGGCATCGCCGGGGAGACGATGGTCTGGCTGATGGCCGCGACGAACATGCCGAGCATGAGCCCGGCGAACACGCGTTTGCCGGTGCGGTCGAGGCGGTACCCGGCCGCGGCGTCCGCGTCGTCGGGACGAGCGGCCTGCGCCGGGGCCGCGGGGGAAGACGAGGTCACGAGCGTCCTTCTCGGGTCGGGGGAAAATCTTGGTTGCACTCTCTGCAAAGTTACACCCGATGCAGCTATTCCCTCGATGCGTTCTAAGCTGACGAGCGTGACGGCAGCGGCACCCCTGGGCCTGCGCGAGCGCAAGAAGCAGCAGACACGCTCGCTGCTGCACCGCGCCGCCCTCGACCTCGTGCTCGAGCACGGCCCCGACGACGTGACCGTCGACCAGATCGCGGCGAAGGCGCAGGTCAGCACCCGCACGTTCTTCAACTACTACGCGACCAAGGACGCGGCGATCGCCGGGGTGACGCCCGAGTTCGCCGACCTCGTCGTCGCGGACTTCACCGCGGCGGCACGCGACGCCGGGGTGCTGACGGCCCTGGAGCGGGCGCTCGCTCGCCGCGTCAGCGGCCTGGCCAGCGACGGCGCCCTGCGCCGGCAGCGCGCCGAGGTCTTCCAGCGCTGGCCGCAGCTGGTGCCGGCGCTCAGCGGCCCGTTGACCGGCATGGAACGGGCGCTGCGGGAGGCGGTGGCGGCGCACCTGGGGGTCGACGGACGCGTCGATCCGCGCCCGGCGCGCTATGTGCTGTGCGCCACGGCCGTGCTGCGCTCGGCGCTGTCGACCCCGGGCGCCGACCTGACCGTCTCCGTCGCGGAGGGCTTCGACGCGCTGCGCGCGGGGCTGCCGGACCTTGCCGGCGCGGCGCACGAATCCACCGACACCAGGCCGTAACTCGTCACTGCGCACGCTCACGCCGAGACGGACCGGGCGATCTTGTCGGGGGTCGGTGTTTGGATGCTGTTTCAGGAACCACCCCGAGGCACGCTCGATCGGAGACAGCCATGACCGTCCGGCTCCCACAGGCCCACGACCCGTCCGCCTGGGCGGGTGCGGGGTGGCCCCTCGGCGCGCACTACGACCCGGCCGCCTCGAGCGTGACGTTCGCCGTGCACGCGCCCGCGGCCACCCGGGTCCAGCTCGAGCTCTACGCCACCGCGATCGGCGCTGCGGCGTTCGGGTCGTTCGAGTGCGCCCGCGGCGACGACGGCGCGTGGCGCGCCCAGGTCGACAACGTCGGCCCTGGCGCGCTGTACGGCTTTCGCTGCTGGGGGCGCAACTGGGGGTTCGAGCCGGGCTGGGCGCCCGGCAGCGCCGTCGGATTCCGCGCCGACCTCGACGAGGACGGCAACCGATTCAATCCCAACAAGCTGCTGTTCGACCCCTACGCGCGCGAGCTCAGCCACAACCTGCTCGACCCGGGCATCGCGGCCGCGGGCGCGGACGGCGGCTGGTTCGGCACCGGCGGCCAGGAACACCACGGCCGCCCCCGCAGGGGGCTCGACACCGGGCCGTACGCCCCCAAGGGTGTCGTGCTCGCGAGCGAACCGAGAACGTTCCGCCGGCCCGCCATCGACCCGCACGACGCCGCGATCTACGAGGCGCACGTGCGCAGCCTGACGCGCCACCCGAGCGCCCTGCGTCTCGGTGAGCTGTTCGCGCACACACCGGGATTCGAGGCGGTGCGCAACGTGCCCCGGGAGCTGCAGGGCACCTACGCCGGGGCCGCCCACCTCGCCCCGTACCTGGCGGCGCTGGGGCTGACGACCATCGAACTGCTGCCGGTCATGGAGATGGACTGCCTCGGCGACGACGCGACCACCGACTCCGGGCCGACGAACTACTGGGGGTACCAGACGCTCGCGTTCTTCGCGCCGAACCGCCGGTACGCGGCCGACCGGTCGCCGGGTGGGCCGACGCGCGAGTTCCGGGCCATGGTCGACGCCTTCCACGACGCCGGGCTGGAGGTGTACCTCGACGTCGTCTACAACCACACCGGGGAGGGCGGCCACTGGGGTGACGACCTCGACACCACCGGCTTCACCAGCCTCGGCGGCTTCGCCACCGCCGAGTACTACGTGCTGACCGACGAGCACCGCCTCGTCGACGGGGCCACCGGATGCTCCAACCAGGTGAACTTCTCGGCTCCCGCCAGCCAGCGTCTCGCGCTCGACTCGCTCGCCTACTGGCACGACGAACTCGGCGTCGACGGCTTCCGGTTCGACCTGGCCCCCGTGCTCGGGCGGCGTCCCGACGACGCGGCCCGCGACGACTGGGGCGCCCAGCGGCGGTTCTTCCCCACGCACCCGCTGCTGACCGACATCGCGCAGTGGGCGCAGGAGCAGCGGATCGAGGTCGTGGCCGAGGCGTGGGATCTGTGGGGCTATGAGGTCGGCAACTTTCCCGCGGGCTGGGGCGAGTGGAACGGACGGTTCCGCGACGCCGTGCGCGCCTTCGCGAAGGGCGACGGCAATGTGCAGGCCTTCATGGACCTGTTCAACGGCGACTTCGCGCACTTCCACGATCAGGGCGGACCGGCCAAGTCGATCAACTTCGTCACCGCGCACGACGGGTTCACCCTCATGGATCTCGTCTCGTTTCCCGCCAAGAACAACGCCGTGGGGCCGCCGTTCGGGCCGAGCGACGGCGGCGCCGACACCAACCTGTCGTGGGATTCCGGCGGCGACCAGGCGTTGCGCCGGGCCCGCGCCCGCGCGTTGCTGGCGATCCTGTTCCTCGCCCGCGGCGTGCCGATGATCGTCTCCGGCGACGAGTACGGCCGCACCCAGAACGGCAACAACAACCCGTGGGCGATCGACACGGCCGGCATCTGGAACAACTGGGCGCAGGCCGTCAGCCGCACCCCCACGCGGCTGGCGGTCGACCCGACCGACCCGGGCGCCGGCGGCTACTTCGACGTCTTCGGGGCCGCCGCTTCCCCCGACGGGGTCAACCCGGTGTTCGCGTTCACCCGCGCGGTGGCGCGGCTGCGGCGGGAGCATCCGGCGCTGCGGCAGCGCGAATGGGGCGACGCCGCCCAGGGTGGCGACGACGTCTCCTACCTGTTCGCCGCACCCCACGGCGGCACGCCCGCGCCGGGAGACCGTGCCGTCGCCGTGCGCATCGACGCCTCCCACACCGGCGGCGGCGATCTGCTCGTGCTCGTCGCGATGACCGATGAGCCCTGCCGATTCGTCGTGCCGGCGGCGACGCCGGGGCGCTCGTGGCGGCGGATCCTCGACACCGGGGTCGAGGCGGAGGCCGAGGGCAACGCCTGGCCGCTGGGCACCGCCCAGCCTGTGGCGGGCGACTCGGGCGACGCGGGTGACTCGGGCGACTCGGGCGACTCGGGCGACTCGGGCGACTCGGGCGACTCGGGCGAGACAAGAGGGCGAGCGCAGGTGGGAGTAGGCGTGGGCCACCGGCCTGCCCGCCGACGATCCGCGCTCAGAGCCAGCCGACGTGGCCGCGCAGCAGCGTGTACCCGACGAAGGCGACGACGTCGAGCAGCGTGTGCGCGACGACGAGCGGCATGACGCGGCGGGTGCGGGCGTAGACGACGCCGAGCAGCAGGCCCATCGCGAGGTTGCCGACACCGCCTCCGAAG
Source organism: Piscicoccus intestinalis NBRC 104926 (assembly GCF_001515525.1). Taxonomy (GTDB): domain Bacteria; phylum Actinomycetota; class Actinomycetes; order Actinomycetales; family Dermatophilaceae; genus Kineosphaera; species Kineosphaera intestinalis. The sequence goes on from NZ_BCNQ01000005.1 coordinate 23,527, forward strand.
CCCTGGTACAGGTGGTAGGTGCCGCGGATGAGCGCGGAGACGACGATGATCGTCGGCAGTCGCCAGCCCGCTTGGCCCCAGCGGGTGAACAGGTAGGCGACCATGACGATCTCCTCGAGCACGGCGTTCTGCGCCGCGGCGAGCACGAGCACCGGCACGGCCCACCAGGTCTGGTCGAGGTTCGCGGCGGCGATCGTCGTGTTCAGGCCCATCGCCCGCGCGGCCAGGTACAGGCCCAGACCCGGGACGCCGATGATCGCGGCCAACGCGGCCCCGTGCAGCAGGTCGCGGCCCGGGCGGCGGCCGTCGGCGCCCACCAGCGCGCGGGCCCTGGCGTCGTCACGGGTCAGCAGGTGCAGGGCAAGCAAGGCCGGAACGAGCGCGATCCCGATGCCCGCCAGCTGATAGGCGAGGTCGAGCCACGGGCGGTCCGGGTGACCGCCTCGTTCATCGCCGTCGTCTGGTCGCCGAGGCCGACCTGCTCGGTGAGCTTGCGGATCAGCGCGAGCACCGCCCAGATGGCCGACGCCCCGAGTGAGACGCCGAGCACGAGCGCCGTCTCGGTGACGAGCTGGCGACGGTTCGCGTCGGTGCGCGGCAGCCGGTTCACACAGGTCCTCTCGCCGGGCCGGTCAGGTTGTTCCATGATGCGACGTAGGCTGCCCGCATCGACGCAACGTCTGCGGCGCCGCTCGGGACGCCGACAGACGCCGACGACGGGGAGGACCGATGGACCTGGGACGACCGATGGAGCTCGCCACCGACCTGGACATGACCGGCCACGCCGGCTACATGTACGGCTGCCGCTGGCAGGGAGCCGGGAGCGCCCGCCGGAGTATGTCGTGCTGCTGTGCCACGGCTACGGCGAGCACATCCGCCGCTACGACTGGGTCGCGGAGCGGTTCGTCGACGACGGCGCCGCGGTGTACGGCGTCGACCATGTCGGGCACGGCCGCAGCGAGGGCGAACGGGTGCTCATCGACGACTTCGACCCGGTCATCGCCGACTTCCGGCTCATGCACGACCGCGCGGTCCTCGAGCACCCGGGCACCCCGGTCGTTCTCGTCGGGCATTCGATGGGCGGGATGATCGCGGCCCGCTACGCCCAGCTGCACGGATCGGACCTCGCCTGCACGGTGCTGTCGGGGCCGGTCATGGGGCACTGGGCCGCGCTCGAGGCGCTGCTCGGCGCCGACGAGATCCCCGACGACCCGATCGACCCGGACGTGCTGTCACGGGTGCCGGCCGTCGGTCAGGCGTATCTGGAGGATCCGCTCGTATGGCACGGGCCGTTCAAGCGCCCGACCCTGGAGGCGCTGGGCCGCTGCATCGAGTCGATCCAGGCCGGCGGGCCCATCGGGCATCCCGTGCTCTGGCTGCACGGCCGCGACGATCAACTCGTCCCGTACGAGGGCAGCGCCGCTGGCTGGCCCGTCGTCCGCGGCGAGAGCGGTCAGGACAAGAGCTACGACGGGGCCCGCCACGAGATCTTCAACGAGAGCAACCGCGACGAGGTGCTGGACGACGTGATCGGCTTCGTGCGCGACCACCTTCCGCCCGCGTGATGGCGGCCCCCGAGGGCACCGACTCCGACCAGGCCGCAACCTCCGCGCAGCACCCTGAGACCCCCGAAGACCCCGAGAACCCGCTCGGGTTGCCGGCCGAACCGGGTGCCTACTACGTCGCGCTCGGCGACGGCACGTACCAGCCCACCCTGCACGCCCAGGGCGCGTGGCTGCGGCACGAGCAGCACATGGCGCCGGTCACCGGTCTCGTGGCGCACTGCCTGCAGCGGTTCAACGATCGCGACGACCTGCAGCTGGCCCGGCTGTCGCTGGAGATCCTCGGGGTCATCCCGGCGCGGCCGACGCGGGTCGACTGCGAGACGGTCCGTTCCGGGCGCACGATCGAGCTCGACGAGGCGACGGTGACGATCGACGGCCGGGTGGCGATCCGGGCGCGCGCCTGGCGCCTGTCCCGGCAGGACACGGCGGAGGTCGCCGCCGACGACACCCCGCCGTTGCCGGAGCCGGAGTCGATGCCGCCCGCCGACCTGGCCCAGGTGTGGGGCGGCGGGTTCATCTCCTCGCTGGAGGTGCGCACCGACCCCGACGGCGAGCCGGGCCGCGGGCGCGCCTGGGTCCGCCCACGCCAGACCCTCGTCGAGGGCGAGCCGGTGCACCCGGTGGCCGCGTATCTGGGCGTCGTCGACACCGCCAACGGGGTTGCGACCCGGCTCGATCCCCGGCGCTGGATGTTCCCCAACACCGACCTGAGCATCTACCTCTACCGCAAGCCGGCGCCCGGCTGGGTGGGCTTCGAGACGTCCGTGGCGATCGGCGCCACCGGCGTGGGCCTGACGACCTCGCGACTACACGACGCGCGGGGCCCGGTGGGGCGGGCCGAGCAGATTCTCACCGTTCGGCGCATGCCCTGACCCGCCGGACCCTTCCGAGGAACGTGGGGTCGACGATGCCGCCTGCTCCGATCGGTTGTGGCGGTTAGTCTTCGGGAATGGACCTCACGTACCGAGTGCTCAACGTGTTCACCGACGGCAAAGACCCGTTCACCGGCAACGGCGTGGCGGTCTTCGAGGACGGGTCGGACCTGACCACCGAACAGATGCAGACCCTGGCGTTCCAGGTGAACATCGAGACGGTCTTCGTCCTGCCGAAGAACAACGGCGACGAGGCCACCGTGCGGTTCTTCTCCCCCGAGAAGGAGACGGGGTTCGCGGGCAGCGCCTCGCTGGCGACGGCCGCGGTGATCCGCGAGCTGCGCGGCGGCGAGGGCGACGTCACGCTCATCGAGGAGCGCGAGGAGGACGCGTCCGCCGAGGGCGACGGGGCCGACACCTCGACTCGGGGTCACCGCCTGCGCGAGGGTGAGGTACCCGGCTCCTACACGGTGCTGCAGCGCGATGACCTGTGGGTGCTCGACGTGCACGAGCCGCAGGCGGAGACGCTGAAGGCGACCCCGCAGATCCTCGCCTCGCTCGTCGGGCTGAACACCGACGCCATCGGCGGTGACGTGATGACGGTCGGCAAGGGCGCGGGCGGCATCGTGCTGCCGGTGCGCACGGTCGAGGACGTGCGCAACACCCGCCTCGACGCCCGCATGCTGCACTCCTACGCGATGCTGCTCAACACCGAGCCGCGGGTGTACGTGTGGGCCAACTCCGAGGACGAGGCGGGCACGATCGTCTCGCGTATGTTCTACGGCCCCCGCGGTGGTGTGCTCGAGGTCGCCGCCACCGGTACCGGCGGCACGAACCTCGGCGCCTACCTGCTCGCCCACGGCGAGCGCGGCATCCGCCGCCGGGTCATCCAGGGTCGCGTCGCCGGCCGGCGATCGCTGCTCGACCTGCGCATCGACCACAGCGGCGAGGTCTTCGTCGGCGGCCACGTCGCAGAGGTCGCCCGCGGCCGGTTCACGGTCTGACTCCCCCCACGTCCCTGAGAACTGCGTGTCGTGGTCGGAACTGCAGTCCGGACTGCAGTTCTCACCACGACACGCAGTTCTCAGCGTCGTTGGGAGGCGGTTGGTGGGGAGGGGGCTGCGTGAGGAGGCGTCAGGGTGCCAGGTGAAGCGCCCAGGGCAGCACGGAGAGCGCGACGCACAGCACGATGAGCACGGAGTCGGCCGGCAGCCAGGGCGCGGGCAGCGCCCAGGTGCGGCGGTGCCCGGGTCGAGCGAGCAGCCCGTACCCGCGGGCCTCCATCGCCAGTGACATCTGCTCCGCCTGGCGCAGCGCCTGCACGAGCAGCGCGAACGTCATCGACGCGTAGTGCCGCGCCTGCGAGACCGGAGACCGAGTCGGCCCCAGCCCCCGCGCGCGGCGGGACCGCGCCAGCGTGCGCCAGTCGTCGGCGAGCGTGTCGAGCCGCTGCAGCCCGGCGACCGTCGCGAGCACGGGCCGCGCGGGGATCCGCAGCCGTTGGCCCAGCTGGTCCCCGAGCGCCGAGGGGTCGATGAACGCGGCGAACACGACGCCCGGCACGACAAAGTACGCCACCCGCACACCGGTGAGCACCGCGGCCTCGAGGTCGCGCGGGCTGGCCAGGTACCAGTTCGACCACGTCACCGACGCGAACGCGATGAGGCCCGGCAGCAGCCGCAGCCACCCGACCCGGTACCGCCCGGCGAGGACGACGAGCACGACCGCGAGCACCGCGCCGGCCCACGCCCCGGCCCGCAGGTCCGGGATCGACAGCCCACCGGCCATGAGCACGAACGAGCCGAGCAGCAGCGACAGCGGCCCGGCCCGCCCCAGCAGCCCGACCGGGTTGACCGACCGGTCCGGGGCCGCCGCGAACAGCTCGCTCATGCCACCCTCCCGCCGCGCAGCGTCAGCGAGTCGTGGGCCCGCGCCGCCAGCGCGTCGTCGTGCGTGGAGACGGTGACACCGGCTCCCGCCGTGGCCGCCGCCAAGACGACCCCGGCGACCGCGGCCCACGTGGCGCGGTCCTGACCGACCGTCGGTTCGTCGAGACAGATCATGGCCGGCCGGTGCGCGACCCCGCAGGCGACCGCGAGCCGGCGGGCCTCGCCGCCGGACAGCGCGTACGGGCTGCGGTCGAGCAGGGGCTCGAGCCCGAGCGCCCCCGCGAGCGTCTCGGCGACGTCGGGGTTCCCGGCGGCCGAACCGCGCGACTCGCCGAGGGCGGCCACCGTCGCGCGCAAGCAGTCGCGCACGCTGGCTCCGACGACGACGGCCGACGACTCCTGCGGCACCCAGCCGACTCGCGCCGCGAGCTGCTTGCTGCGCCACCGATAGGGCTCGGACGGCAGCCCCGCCGCCAGCCGCGAACCGGCCTCGATCGAGCCTCCGACCGGCCGGGTCAGTCCGCACAGCGCGCTGACCAGCGTCGACTTACCCGCTCCTGAGGAGCCTCGCAGCGCGAGCACCCGACCGCCGCGCACCAGGGCGTCGACCCCGTCGAGCGCGACCCGCGGGGGTTCGACGCCGAGCCGGGCGCCCGCGAAGCGCACCGGGGCCCGGTGCTCCACCCGCACCCCGACCGCCCGCATGAGCTCGTCGTCGCCCTCGACGGCGGGGGCGAGCAGGTCCGGGTCGATCGCCAGCGGTTCGGGATCGGGCAGCCCCGGCACCCAGACCCCGGCCGCGGCGAGCGAGTCGCCGTACCGCGCGAGCGTCGAATCCGCGGGTCCGTCGGCCACGATCCGGCCGTCGTCGTCGAGCACGACGAGCCGGTCGACCATCGGCAGCCAGCCCTGCAGCCGGTGCTCGACGACGACGAGCGCGGCCCCGCTCTCCTGCACGACCCGCGCCACCGCCTCCCGCACGGCCGCGGCCGACTCGGGGTCGAGCATCGACGTCGGCTCGTCGAGCAGCACGAGCTCGGGTCCGGCCGCGATGACGCCCGCGAGCGCGAGTCGCTGGGCCTCCCCGCCGGAGACCGCGTTGCTCGCGTGCCGCGGCCCGTACGGAAAACGCACCGACTCCAGCGCCGCGAGCACCGCCCGCTCGATCCGGTCGCGGGGCAGGCCGAGGTTCTCGCACGCGAACGCCACATCGCGCCCGACGGTCTCGGCGACCCGGGCGTCGCGCGGATCCTGCAGCAGCAGACCGACGCTCGCCCCCACCTCGGAGACGGGCCGGCCGGCCAACCGCACCTGCCCGCCCAGCTCACCGCCTCCGTTGACGTGCAGCACGCCGGCCAGCGCCCGCAGCAGGGTCGACTTACCGGAGCCGGACGGCCCGGCGAGCAGCACCCGCTCCCCTGGCTCGATCCGCAGGTCGATGCGGTCGAGCACCGGCGCGGCCGCCCCGTCGGGGGTCCACGTCAGCCCGCGGGCCGCAACGAGCGGGCCCATTCAGCGGGCGCTGCGGGCGAGCTGTTCGCGCCCCGGCGGGAACGGGCGCAGGGCACCGGCCCCCGCGAGCGCCCGCACGAGCGCCCACCCGCCGATGCCCGCGACGACGACACCGGAGACCACAGCGAACACCAGCGCGAGCAGCTTCCACTCGAACGCGAATTCGGCCTGGTACGCCCACCATTCGTAGAAGACCAGCTCGAACGTCGCGGCCAGGGCACCGGCCAGCATGACGACGCCGACTCCGAAGCGACGCCACCGGAACGCCGCCAGCGCGAGTTCGACCCCGAGCCCCTGCAGCACCCCGGAGACGAGCACCCCCGGGCCCCACTGGTTGCCGAGCAGCATCTCGACGTTGGCCGCGATGAGCTCGGTGAACAGCGCGGCCCCGGGGCGGCGCACGACGAGGCCACCGACGACGGCCGGCAGCAGCCACACGCCGAGGGTGAGGCTCTGCGCCGGCGGGAACGCGAGCCCGGCGATGACGAAGGGGTAGAGGAACATGTCCCAGCCCCAGAAGGCGACGCCGAAGGCGACGGCGAGCACAGCGAGCGTGACGAAGTCGATGCCGCGCCAACTCGTGGGTCGCCCGGTCGCCGGGATGTCGCCGGTGGGTGACGCCGCGGACCCCGAGGAGGCCGACGATGATTCGGTGCGTGACACGTAACTCTCCCGTGGTCGAGGCGGATCGCTCCGGCTGCCTCGGGGAGGCCACGATCGTCGTCGCGACGATCGAGCCCGAGATGGCCCGACTCCCTACGCCGGTGTGAACCGGATCAGGTTCGAGGGTCTGCGGTCGCCCGCACTCTCAGCGCCTGGTGCGCTCCCCTGTCGTGTGTCCGTGCACCGTAGCACCGCCGGTTCCGGCGTGGGGACAGCGTGAGCGTGGTCACGCCCGACCCGCCGCCGCCGGGCCCCGCTCGCCCACGGACGCGGGCGCTGGCAGACTCGACCCGAGCACTACACCCGTTCGCAGGAGGAGAGCCCCATGGGCGAGAAAGTCTTCAAGCTGCTGGGCACCGGCCTGGCGATCGCAGCCGGCGTCGCTGCCAAGCAGGTGGCCACGCAGGGCTGGAAGCTCGTCATGAACGACGACCCGCCGGCCAACCCGGAGGACCCGGACACCCAGATGTGGGAGGCCGTCACCTGGGCCCTCGTTTCGGGCGCCGCGATCGCGTTGGCCCGCCTCGTCATGACGCGCAAGTGGACGCAGTACTACGCCAAGTCCACCGGCAGCATCCCCGAGAACGCCGACTCCGTCAGCTGACCTCGGTTCCCGCGTGACGGCGGCCCCCGACGAGCGCGTCGGGGGCCGCCGTCGTGTTCGGTTCGGCCCCGCCTCCGGTATGACCGCACGGCCTCGCGGGCGCTCGGCCGCGCCCTTGCGGGGCGTTCTGCGGAAGGTCGCGGTCACAATGGAGCGAAGCGCCCGACCCCCAGAGAGGACCCCTGATGAGCCGGACCGAGACCGACACGGCCGAAGTGGTCTGCGCGCGCGGCGAATCGACGCCGGGCGTGCAGGTGCTGGTGGCTCGCGACGTGCCGCTCGGCGGGCCGCGCGCGATGACCGTGCGCCGCACCCTGCCGCACCGGGAGCGCTCGTTCGTCGGCGCGTGGTGCTTCGTCGACCACTACGGCCCCGACGACGTGTCGGTCACCGGCGGCATGGACGTGCCGCCGCACCCGCACACCGGCCTGCAGACCGTGAGCTGGCTGTTCGAGGGCGAGATCGAACATCGCGACTCCGGCGGGGTGCACGGCATGGTGCGCCCCGGCGAGGTCAACCTCATGACCGGCGCGCGCGGCATCTGCCACTCCGAGGTCTCGACGCCGGAAACGAGCACGTTGCACGGCGTGCAGCTGTGGGTCGTGCTCCCGGAGGCCGACCGCGACCTGCCGCGCAACTTCGAGCACTTCGCAGCCCCCAGCGTCGAGGTCGCCCCGGGGGTGCGGCTGCGGGTCTTCCTCGGCGAACTCGCCGGCCAGTCGTCTCCGGTGCGCACGCAGACGCCGCTGCTCGGCGCCGAGGTGCTCCTGGAGGCGGGCACGACCTGGGAGGTCGATGTCGAGGAGGCGCACGAGTACGCGGTGCTCGTCGACTCCGGTGACGTGGAGTTCTGCGGTGAGGCGGTGCCGCAACACGGCCTGGGCATCGTCGACCCCGGCCGCGCGACGCTGACGCTGCGGGCGAACTCGGCGGCCCGGCTCGTGCTGCTCGGCGGGGAGCCGTACGAGGAGCAGATCGTCATGTGGTGGAACTTCATCGGCCGCGACCACGACGAGATCGTCGCCCTGCGCGAGCAGTGGGAGACGCACTCCGAGCGGTTCGGCGAGGTCGTCGGCTACGAGGGCAAGACCGCGAGGCTGCCCGCCCCCGCCATCCCCGGCGCCACCCTGCGCCCCCGCCGTCAACCGTGAAACTGCGTGTCGCGGTGAGGACTGCGACACGAACAGCAGTCCCGACCACGACACGCAGTTCTCAGGGTCGTTGGGCGGGCGGCTCAGGGGCGGGTGACGGGTTGTTGCAGCTCGGTGACCCATCCGGACTGGTCGTCGAGGGGCTCGGCGCGCACGTACACCTCGCGGCACGGGCCGCTGGGGGTCCAGCCCTCGGCGTCCACCCAGCGGCTCAGGGCCTGCCACGAGGCGTCGATGCCGCTCATCTCTCCGAGGTGCACGCCGCAGACGGCGTGCTCTGCGGCGGGCAGGGTGAGCACCTCGAAGCCGTCGGTGGGCGGTCCCGCGTAGTCGTAACCGACGCGCATCTGCAGGCCCGCTTCGGTCATCTCGTACGTGGCGACCCCGGTGTGCGGGCAGCCGCCCGCGGCCGTGATGGCCTCGGCGACCTGCGCGAACAGCGGCTCGACCACCCCGGCGATCTCGCTCTGTTCCGTGGCCACACCCGGTCGCACGGCGACGGGCCGGGCGGCCAGCGATTTCACGACGTAACCGGACTCGGACATGTGATTCTCCCTCTCGATGATCCGTAGGCGGTGTTCGACCCCGGCGAGGCGTAGCCGCGCCCGGGCCTGTTCGGTCTCCAGCTCGGCGCGCCGGGCTCTCAGCATGCCGCGCAGCTGCTCGGCGGGCAGTTCGTCGCGCAGGATGAGGGCCACCTGGTCGAGCGTGAACCCCAGGTCCTTGAGCGCGACCACCCGGTTGAGGGCCGCCAGCTGGTCGGCGCGGTAGCTGCGGTAGCCCGTGGACTCGTCGACGCGCGCGGGCCGCAGCAACCCGATCGCGTCGTAGTGGCGCAGCATGCGCACCGACACCTGCCCGAAACGGGCGAAATCCGAGATCGACAACACCCCTCAGTTGTCACCCCTGCCACCGTGTGAAGGTCAAGCCCCGCCCGCCCCTCGGGCACAGCTGGTACCCCATCCCGCCCGGGGTACGTGACACGCGAGCAGCCGTCGTTCGGGTGAGTTCGGGTGAGCCCGTGCCACACGCGCCAGTCGCCTTCGCCGCGACCGGGCGGGCATGTGACACTGGCGAGCGACGAAAACACCTGCTCATGCACGAACTGCGCGCGTGACGCCCGCCGCTTCCGATTGGACTGCCATGGCTGCACACCCCGACCCCGATCCGCGCCCCGACCGGCCGGTCGACCGCGACGGCAACCCCGTCGCGCACACGGCCGGCGCGTCACATCCTGGAGCCGGGCCGGGCGCCACCGCGCTCATCGACCCGACGATCGCCTCGCACCGGCACGCCGAACACGCGGTGCCCTACTCGCTGCGGGTGGCGGCCGGCATCGGCTGGCGGCTCATCATCGTGGCGGTCGTGCTGTGGGGGCTGCTGCGGGCGCTGGCCATGACGAAGACCGTGGCCATCCCGGTGGCGATCGGTCTGCTGCTCACGGCCCTGGCCATGCCGCTCATGGTGCGTTTCAACCACAAGTTCGGCCTGGGCCGCCACCTCTCGGCGGCGATCACGACGCTCGGCAGCTTCGCGGTGGTCGTGGCGCTGATCTCCGTGGCCGGTAACCAACTCGTCTCCGGCATCGCCGACCTGTCCGGTCAGATCCAGACCGGCGTGCAGCAGATCCAGGACTGGCTCGCCCAGGGCCCGTTCGCGATCGGCAGCGACCAGATCAACCAGGCCATCACCGCCGCGCAGACCTGGCTGCGGGAGAACGGCGCCGGCCTGACCAGCGGCGCCCTGTCGGGAGCCTCCACTGCGGGTGAGGTGCTCGTCGGCGCGATCATCGCGCTGATCTGCATGTTCTTCTTCCTCGCCGAGGGCGACTCGATCTGGTCGTTCTTCGTGCGGATGATGCCCAAGCCCGTGCAGGAGCCGGTGTACGAGGGCTTCCGTCGCGGCTGGGTGAGCCTGGGGTCGTACGTCAAGACGCAGGTGCTCGTCGCGTTCATCGACGCCTTCTTTATCGCCCTCGGGGCGTGGCTCCTCGGGCTGCCGCTGGTCATCCCGCTGGCGCTCATCATCTTCTTCGCCTCCGCCGTGCCGATCGTCGGCGCCGTCGTCTCCGGCGCCCTGGCGGTCGTGCTGGCGCTCGTCGTGCAGGGCCCGATCATCGCGCTGGCGATGCTCGGTGTCGTCATCGGTGTGCAGCAGCTCGAGAGCCACCTGCTGCAGCCGCTGCTCATGGGCAAGGCCGTCTCGCTGCACCCGCTGGCGGTGCTGCTCGGCGTGGCGGCGTTCTCGTTCCTCTTCGGCATCGTCGGCGCCCTGTTCGCCGTGCCGGTGCTCGCGGTGACCAACACGGTCATCCTCTACTGGACCGGGCACGACAAGTTCCCGCTGCTGGCCCACGGCCACTCGGCGGTCGCCGACTCCGCGAAACACCTTGTCGCGCAGGAGAAGGACGACCCCGAGACGGGCACGAAGGGCGCCCGCGAGAAGCACCGGTACATCGGCGACGTCACCCCGCTCGTGCTGACCGCCAAGGCGCAGCAGGATGTCGATCGCTCCGAGCGCAACGCCCGCGAGCAGACCGGCGACGACCGGACCGCCTGAGTCGCACCTCGCTCGCTAGGCTGCGGTGGCCGATCAGGAGGAGAGGGGCCAATGAAGGTCGTCACCACCCGCGCCGAGCTCGCCCGCGCCCGAGCCGAGGTCGGCAGCCTCGGGCTCGTGCCGACGATGGGTTACCTGCACGAGGGGCACCTCAGTCTCGTGCGCGCGGCCCGCGGCGCCAACGACGCCGTGGCCGTGTCGATCTTCGTCAACCCCACCCAGTTCGGTGAGGGCGAGGATTTCGAACGCTATCCCCGCGATCCCGAGCGCGACCTCGCGCTGCTCGCGGCGGAGGGCGTCGACCTCGTGTGGACCCCGACCGTCGACGACGTCTACCCGCCGGGGTCGGCCACGCGCGTGTCGGTCTCCGGGATCACCGACGTGCTCGAAGGCGCCTCCCGCCCGGGGCATTTCACGGGCGTGGCGACGGTCGTCGCGATCCTGCTCAACGCCACCCGAGCCGACCGGGCCTATTTCGGGCAGAAGGACGCCCAGCAGGTGCTCGTCGTGCGGCGCATGGTCGAGGACCTGGCGATCCCGACCCGGATCGTCACTGTGCCGACGTTCCGGGAGGCCGATGGGCTGGCGATGAGCAGCCGCAACGTCTATCTCGACGAGACCCAGCGCGCTGGTGCGACGGCGCTCGTCGAGGCGCTGCGGGCCGCCTGCCGCGAGTGGACCGCGGGGGTGCGCGACGGTGACGCCCTGCGCGCCGCGATGACCGAGGTGCTGGCGCGGCAGCCGCAGGCGCGCCCGGACTACGTCAGCGTGGCCGATCCCGACTCCCTCGCCGAGCTCGACACCGTCGACCCGACCCGCGGTGCGCTGTGCTCGCTGGCCGTGCGATTCGGCACGACCCGCCTCATCGACAACCTGCTGCTGGAGCCGGAGCCGGCACCGTGCGGGAACAGCGCGGGCCGGTGAGGCGTCGTTACAGGTAAGTCCGTGTCGCGTCCCGCGACCCCGTCTGCCCACAGGTGACGAGCTCATGAATCAGTCCTCCTTCCCCCACGGCGACTCCCGCAACGCATCCGACGACCCGCGCTACTCGGCGCCCATCCCGCCCTACCAGCCGGCGGACGAGCGCCCGCACGACGAGAGCGGGCCGCGCAGCGAGCCGCGCTACGTACGCGCCGAGCCGATGCCGCCGCGCTCCGCCTTCCCCGGTTTCCCGGGCTTTTCGGGTTTCCCGGGGGCGCCCGGTCACCAGGGCAACTCTGGCTCCACCGGAAACCCGGGCAACCCCGGCAGCCCCGGCCACCCCGGCATGCCGCCGATCTTCACCGCGACGAACGCGCAGGGCCAGGTCGTGCTGCCGCGCAAGTCGCTGCTGCTCGCGGTGCTGCTGGCGGGGGTGCTCGGCCCGCTGGGCATGCTGTACTCCACGTTCCTCGGCGCGTTCGTCCTGACCGGCGTGTGGTTCTGGACCGTGCTGCTGTTCCAGGGGTTCGCGCCGTTCGCGTGGGTCTGGGGCATGGCGTGGGCGCTGTGGGCGGCGCACCGCAAGAACGAGCGACGCCGCATGATGGAGACGTACATGTCGCAGTGGTGAGGCGGTCTCCCGCCGAACCGCCCGGGAGTCCGACCGGCCGGAGGAACACGTGAGACTCACAGTGCACGGGGTGCTCGATCGCTATCGCCGCGGTGAGCGCCTGACGATGGTCACGGCCTACGACTACACGGCGGCCCGCATCATCGACCGCACGGACATTCCGCTGGTGCTCGTCGGCGACTCGCTCGGCATGGTGATGCAGGGCCGCGACTCGACGCTGCCGGTGACCCTGGACGACATCGAGTACCACACGCGAGCGGTGGTGCGCGGGGCGCAGCGGCCGCTGGTTGTGGCCGACCTGCCGTTCCTGACCTACAGCACCCCCGACGACGCGCTCCGCAACGCCGGCCGGCTGATGGCCCAGACCGGCTGCGGCAGCGTGAAACTCGAGGGCGGACTCCCGTTCGCGCCGACGGTGCGGCGGCTCACCGAAGCGGGCATCCCGGTGATGGGTCATCTGGGGTTCACGCCGCAGTCGGTGCACCAGATCGGGATGCGGGTGCAGGGCCGCAGCGTGGAGGCGGGGGCCCGGCTCGTGCGCGACGCGCAGGCGCTCGCGGAGGCGGGCGCCTGGGGCATGGTGCTCGAGCTCGTGCCGGCTCCGCTGGCCAGGCTCGTCACGCAGCGGGTCGACGTGCCGACGATTGGGATCGGCGCCGGCCCCGACTGTTCGGGTGAGGTGCAGGTGTGGCACGACGTGCTCGGGCTGTACGACGACTTCGTGCCGCGGCACACGCGGCGGTACGCGACGCTGGCCGACACGGCCGCCGAGGCGCTGAGCGCCTACGAGTCCGATGTGCGGGCGCGCGAATTCCCCACGGCGGCCAATTCGTCCACGCTCGATGAGGAGACGTTGGCGGCGATCGAGGCTGCGCTGGACTCGACGCCGTGAGCGATGTCGGCGACGTGAGCGACGTGAGCGGGGGCGGTCTGGCGGGCGACCCGGCTCCGGTCGCGGCGGTGGTGTTGTGCGGGGGCACGTCGCGGCGGTTCGGGGGCGTCGACAAGACGGCGCAGGCTCTGGGTTCGGTGACGGTGCTGGATTCGCTGCTCGACGCGCTGCCGCCGGAGTGGCCGGTGACGTGCGTGGGGGTGCCCCGGCCCACCGGCCGGCCGGTGACGTGGACGCGGGAGGACCCGCCGCTGGGTGGCCCGGTGGCCGGGATCGCGGCGGGGCTGGGCACGGTCGAGGCGCCGATCGTCGTCGTCGTGGCCGGCGACCAGCCGCTCGCGGGGGCGGGCGCGTGTCGGGTGGCGCAGGAGTTGGCGCAGGCGCCGGCGGACGTCGATGTCGCGGCCCCGCTCGCCCGCGACGGCCGGCCGGCGATGCTGCTGGCCGCCTATCGGCGCGAGCCGCTGGCGGCGGCCTTGCGCGGTCCGGTGCGCGACGTCGGGGTGTACCGCACGTTCGCGGGGTTGCGGGTGCGCACGATCGACCTGCCTCCCGAGCATGTGTGGGACGTCGATACCCGCGAAGACCTCGAGCGGCTGCGGGCCCGGGCCTGAGACCGCCCAGGCCTGAAGCCGCGAGGAGCCGGGCCGACCGGGGCGGCGGAAGCACCTGCCCTCGGGGTTCGGCGCAGGTAGGTTCGGCTGCATGAAGGCCGTGACGATTCCCGAACCCGGTGAGGCCGACGCGCTCGTGCTCGCCGACGTGCCAGACCCGAAGCTCGGCTACGACGAGGTGCTGGTGGAGGTGGTGGCGGCCGGCGTGAACCGGGCCGACATCATGCAGCGGCGAGGGTTCTACCCGCCACCCAAGGGCGCGAGCGAGTATCCGGGGCTGGAGGTCAGCGGGCGGGTCGTCGAACTGGGCTCGGGAGCCGACACGTCGTTCCGGATCGGCGACGAGGTGTGCGCGCTGCTCGACGGCGGCGGCTACGCGCAGCGGGTGGCGGTGCCGGTGGAGCAACTGCTGCCGATCCCGAAGGGCGTGGGCCTCGTCGATGCCGCGGCGCTACCGGAGGTGGCGTGCACGGTGTGGAGCAACGTGTTCATGACCGCGGACCTGCAGCCGGAGCAGCTGCTGCTGGTGCACGGAGGGTCGAGCGGGATCGGCACGATGGCGGTGCAGCTCGCGCACGCGCGGGGTTCGCGGGTCGCGGTGACTGCGGGCTCGCAGGACAAGTTGGAGGCGTGCCGGGCCCTGGGCGCCGACATCCTCATCAACTACACGGAGACAGATTTCGTCGAGGCGCTGCGCGAGGAGACCGACGGCGCGGGGGCGGACGTCATCCTCGACGTGGTGGGCGCGAAGTACCTGTCGCGCAACGTGGCGGCGCTGGCGGTCAACGGCCGGATCGTCGTGATCGGGATGCTCGGTGGCCGCAAAGGCGAACTCGACCTGGGGACGCTGCTGAGCAAGCGGGGCGCGATCGCGGCGACGTCGCTGCGGGCCCGGCCGCCGGCGGAGAAGGCGGCGATCGTGGCGGCGACGTACGAGCACGTGTGGCCGCTCATCGCGCAGGGCAGGGTGCAGCCGATCGTGCACGAAGTGCTGCCGCTGGAGCGCGCCGCCGACGCGCACCGGATCCTCGAAGGCAGCAAGCACATCGGCAAGGTGCTGCTGACGACCTGACCGACGCGGCCGTGAGCACGCGACGTCCCGTCAGTGCGGGCGCGCGACCGGTCGCGCGCCCGGCGCATTCGGCGCGTTCGGCGGTGAGCCCCGCGGACGCACAGGGGCTTCACCGATCTCAGAAGGGCGGGGGTTCGGCACCCAGCGCCTGCTGCCGGGGCGCGGTGGCGGCGCGACTCGCTCGTGCGGCGGTGAGTTCGTCTCGCAGACGGGTGATCTCGTCGCGGAGCCTGTTGAGTTCGCGGGGGTGGGCGATGGCGTCGTAGTCGATGGCTTGGAGGTCTTCGGCGTCGATGAGGACCTTGCGCGGTTGCCGGTCTCCGGGGTGCTCGTGAGGCTGCCCGCCGGTCTGCTCGATGGGGCGGTCGGCGCCGGGCACGCCGGAGCGCTCGGCCGCTTGGTCGCCGGGTTCGGCGTCAGACGCGGCCGATGCGTCGCCGCGGTCGTCCACGTGGAGCCCGAATTCGCGGTAGTCCATCGGGAACGTCGGGTAGACGCGTCCGTCGGGTAGTCGCCATTCGACGACCCCGTCGGGGGTGATCCGGGCGGCCCAGTGCCGGCGGGTCTTCTTCGCGTGATGTCGTTCGCACCCATCAGCGATCGTGTCGCCCCGAGTCGTACCGCCGTCACGGACCTCGACGACGTGGTCGAGCTGGCACCGCGCGGCGGGTATGGCGCAGCCGGGCGCCCGGCAGACCCCGTCGCGGTCGCGGACCGCGCGGGCCATCCGCGGCGGCGGTGCATACGACTTGGAGACCTGCGCCATCGCGTACCCCTTGATCGGGTCAGCCACCAGCCGCTGCCACGTCGACCCGGCTGCGAACGCGACCTCGCGCACGGTGTCGGCGTCGACAGCGACACCCTCGACCGTGCCCGGCTCCTGGTTGAGCCCGGCCAGGAAGCGAGAGACACGACGACCGACACCGTCGCGGCCGGCCACCCGCCTTCGCCGGGGTGGTCCACGGCGGTGGGCGCGTCGGCGTGCGGCTGACCGAACAGCAGCAGGTCGAGGGCGACGTCGTAGCGCAGCTGCGCCAAGGTCCGCGGGTCACCGCCGGCTCGCGCCGCACGCGCGATCGCGTCGACCCGCCGGAACGCTCCCTGGCAGCGGGCGTCCGCGCCGCTGACCCCGAAGCTGCCGGCGCCGTCGTCACCGATCGTGACCCAGGCGTCCCGCTGCCGCGCCGCGCGAGCCCGCCGGGCGCGGGTGTTGACGTGCTTGACCATCTCCCGGCGCTTCTTGCGACAGAACGCCCCCTGCCCCAACGGCGCCCCCGTCGCAGCGGCCTTCTGACTCGCATACGCGAGCACCGCGTCGCACACCTTCTGCCCTGCCTCCGGCGTCACTTCGGGCGCGTCGAGTTCACGCACCAGCGCACACCCTTGGCCGAACGTGATCGCGCGGGCCGCGACCGCTTCCTTGATCGGGACCGCGACCGACTCCGGCGCCACCCCGAGCGCAACCCGACCGTGCCATGTCCCGGCCGGCCCACCCAGGGTCGCGACCGCGGTGTCGACGATGCAGGCGCGGGCCTGGTCCAACAACACCCCTGCCGACTTGCGATGCCGCGGGGCCAACCGGCCCTGGTCGATCTGTTCGTTCTGCACCGCCAGGTCCGCGGCCGCCTGGGCCTGCGCCAACTCGCCCGCGGCATCCGCGGCCTGCACATCAAGCTCGTCATACGCCTGGGAAATCTCCCGCAACAGCACCCACCCGCCATTCTCGGGCTGGTCACGCAAATCCCGTGCGGCCGAAATCAACCGCGAAATCGCCGCGCCATCAGGCCGCGGAGCCGCCCCCACAGACATCACACGCCCCCCTTTCCTCTGGGCTGAGTCAGTTTCGAGCAACAGTTCGATTCTTACTCATCAGCCAGTGCGAATCTAGACCCCAACGAGACTCTGTGGATAACCCGGCAACATGTGAGGCCAGGTCGAGGCAGGTTTTCGGCGTGCATCTCCTCCCCCTGAGGAACTCCCGCGGCATTGCCCGAGAATCATCGTCTGCGACTTTTCCGCCATCGATAACATCCTCCCTCCGCACAACTCTTTACACCGCCACGAAAAGGCTTTCTAGACACGCATCGCCCGTCGCCCGGGCGGCAGCAAGCGACAGAGATTGCGTCATTCCAACCGCCGCCAGAACCAGACCGACCCGCAACGACGCGCGCCCGTCGGGTCCGAGCCGATGCCGATGGCCAGCGAGCGACACACCCCAGACCCTTGCCACGACCGCCACTCATGAGGTTATGTGTCCCATAACTTCTCGACGCGAGACGAGAGGTGCCCCCGAACTGGAGGAGACCGCCCATGCCCCACAGCTGCCGGCGCCCGAACGCGCCGCGGCTGACGTCGCGCCGGTACCTCGATCTGCTGATCCTGACGTCGTCGCTCTGTTGCAACTGACTGACACAAAAGTGCAACTGACTGACACAACAGCCACTCGACGACAGAGACCCCAGGAGCAATCAGCATGACCATCACCGCCACCGGCGCCCAGATCACCCGCCTCACCGACCGCATCGGCGCCCGGCTCACCGGCCTCGACCTCACCGGCGACCTCGACGAGCACACCGTCGCCACGCTGCGCGAAGCGCTGCTCGCGCACAAGGTGCTCGTCATCCCGAACACCCCGCTTGACCTCGACCGCCAGCGCCGCATCGCGGCCGCGCTCGGCCCGCTCACGCTGGCCCATCCCACGGTCTCCGCGGCCCCCGGCGCCCCGGAGGTGCTCGCGGTCGACAGCGAGCGCAATGTGGCAAACAGTTGGCACACCGACGTGACGTTCATCGTCAACCCGCCGGCGATCAGCACGCTCGCGGCCAAGATCATCCCGCCGTTCGGCGGCGAAACGCTCATCGCCGACACCGCGGCGGCCTACCGCGAACTGCCCGAGCCGCTGCGCGCCCTGGCCGACTCGCTGCGCGCCGTGCACACCAACGTGCACGACTACGTGACGAGCGGCGACAACGACCAGTACGAGGACGCCGACGACGACTACCGCTCGGAGTTCATCGCCACCCGCTTCGAGAGCGAACACCCGCTCGTGCGGGTGCACCCCGAGACCGGCGAACGAGGCCTGTTCCTCGGCGGTTTCGCGCAGCGGATCGTCGGCCTCGGCGGGCAGGACTCCCGCGACCTCATCCGGCTCTTCCAGAGCCACATCACCCGCCCGCGCAATGTCGTGCGCGTCACCTGGGAGCCCGACCAGCTCGTCATCTTCGACAACCGGATCACCCAGCACTACGCGATCGACAACTACGCCGGCCTGCCCCGCAAGCTCACCCGCGTGACGGTCGGCGGCGACATCCCGGTCGGCGTCGACGGCGCCCGCAGCCGGGCCCTCACGGGCGATTCCTCGCACTACAGCCCGATCCCGGACTGACCCGGCCACACCAACCCCCGAACAGCCCACAGACGACCCGACGGCCCGGCTCGCACGAAGCGAACCGGGCCGTCGGCCATCTGCCAGGCAGGGGGTCAGCGGGTGTCGGAGCCGCCCTCCTCCTCGACCGCGGCGCGACCGGCCTCCAGGCGCGCCACCGGAACCCGGAACGGCGAGCATGAGACGTAGTCGAGCCCGACCTGGTGGAAGAAGTGCACGGAGGCGGGGTCGCCGCCGTGCTCACCGCAGACACCGAGGTGCAGCTCGGGCCGGGTCTCGCGGCCCTCCTTGGCGGCCAGCTGCACGAGGCGGCCGACGCCGGTGGTGTCGAGCGACTCGAACGGGCTGATCTTGAAGATGCCGCGCTCGAGGTAGTTGCTGAAGAACTCGGCCTCGACGTCGTCCCGCGAGAAGCCCCAGGTGGTCTGGGTCAGGTCGTTGGTGCCGAAGCTGAAGAACTCCGCCGACTTGGCGATGTCGCCGGCCGTGAGGGCGGCGCGCGGCAGCTCGATCATCGTGCCGATCGGGATCTGGGTGAGGTCGACCCCGGTGGCCTCGGAGACCTCGGCCTGCACAGCGCGGATCGCGTCCTTCATGATGTCGAGTTCGTGCACGTCGCCGACGAGCGGGATCATGATCTCCGGCTTGGGGTCGCCGCCGGCCTTGGTGCGCTCGGCCGCGGCCTCGCAGATGGCCCGGGCCTGCATGGTGAACAGACCCTTGATCGACAGGCCGAGGCGCACACCGCGCAGACCGAGCATCGGGTTCTGCTCGTGCAGGCGCTCGACGGCGGCCAGCAGCGTCCGGTCCTTCTCGCTGACCTCCTCACCGGACTTGTCGGCCACCGCCACGCGGGCCGTCATCTCGGTGAGGTCGGGCAGGAACTCGTGCAGCGGCGGGTCGAGCAGCCGCACGGTGACCGGCAGCCCGTCCATCGCCTCGAAGATCTCGACGAAGTCGCCTCGCTGCAGGGGCAGCAGCGCGTCGAGCGCGGAGCCGCGCTCCTCGGGCGTGTCGGCGAGGATGAGCCGCTCGACGAGGGCGCGACGGTCGCCGAGGAACATGTGCTCGGTGCGGCACAGGCCCACACCGGTGGCGCCGAAGCGGCGCGCGCGGGCGGAGTCGGGCCCGTTGTCGGCATTGGCGCGCACCCCGAGGGCGCGGTGCTTGTCGGCCGCGTCCATGATCCGGGAGACGGCGCGCACGAGGTCGTCGGCCTCGATCTGCTCCGGCGTGAGTTCGCCCTCGAAGTACTGCACGACGGGCGGCGCCACGACCGGCACCTCGCCGTCGAAGACCTCGCCGGTGGTGCCGTCGATGGAGACGAGGTCGCCGGCCTTGAGCGTGCGCCCGTCGGGCAGGCCGACGGTGCCGTTCTTCGTGTCGACGTCGAGTTCCTCGGCGCCACACACGCAGGTCTTGCCCATGCCGCGGGCGACGACCGCGGCGTGGCTCGTCTTGCCGCCGCGGCTGGTGAGGATGCCCTGGGCGGCGATCATGCCGCCCAGGTCGTCGGGGTTGGTCTCGCGGCGCACGAGGATGACCCGCTCGCCGGCGGCGGCCCGCTCCACGGCCTCCGCGGAGTTGAACACCATGTGGCCGGTCGCCGCGCCCGGGGAGGCGTTCATGCCCTTGGCGATCTTCTTCTTCGTGGCGGCCGGGTCGAACTGGGGGAACATCAGCTGGGCGAGCATGTCGCCGTCGACGCGGCGCAGCGCCTCGGCCTCGTCGATGACGCCCTCGTCGATGAGCTGGCAGGCGATGACGAAGGCCGCGCCCGCGGTGCGCTTACCGACGCGGGTCTGCAGCATCCACAGCTTGCCCTCTTGCACCGTGAACTCGATGTCACACAGGTCTTTGTAGTGACCCTCGAGCGTCGACATGATGTTCATCAGCTCGTCGTAGGACTTCTTGTCGAAGCCCTCGAGGTCGGTCAGCGGGATCGTGTTGCGGATACCGGCGACGACGTCCTCACCCTGCGCATTCTGCAGATAGTCGCCGTACACGCCCTGCGCGCCGGAGGCGGGGTCGCGGGTGAACGCGACGCCGGTGCCGGACTTGTCGCCGAGGTTGCCGAAGACCATCGTGCAGACGTTGACGGCCGTACCCAGCTCGGCGGGGATGTTCTCGCGCTTGCGGTAGAGGATCGCCCGCTCGCTGTTCCAGGAGTTGAAGACGGCGCGCACCGCGGCGAGCAGCTGCTCGCGGGGCTCCTGCGGGAAGTCGTTGCCCGTCTCGTTCTTGATGATGCCCTTGAACTTCTCGACGATCTCCTTGAGGTGATCGACCGTGAGTTCGGTGTCGCTGGCCGCGCCGGCGTCGCGCTTGGCCTCGTCCATGACGTCTTCGAACAGGTCACCCTCGAGCCCGAGCACGGTCTTGCCGAACATCTGCAGCAGGCGGCGGTAGGAGTCGTACGCGAAGCGCGGGTTGCCGGACTGCTTGGCCAGGCCCTCGACCGAAGTGTCGTTGAGGCCGATGTTGAGCACCGTCTCCATCATGCCGGGCATGGAGAACTTGGCGCCGGAGCGCACGGAGAGCAGCAGGGGGTCGTCGCCGCCACCGAGCGTCTTGCCGGCCGCCTGCTCCAGGGCCGTGACGTGCTCGTCGATCTCGCCGGCGAGCGATTCGGGCTCTTGACCGGTGGTCAGGTACTCGCGACATGCGTCGGTCGTGATGGTGAATGTCGGCGGCACCGGGATGCCCATATTGTGCATTTCAGCAAGGTTTGCCCCCTTGCCGCCTAGTAGGTCTTTGAGGTCCTTGTTGCCCTCTGACAGGTCATAGACATAGGCCGACATGCGGGTCCCTTCCCAACTGAGCGTCCTCTTCGACGCCACGAGCGTAGGCAGTCACACTATTGGCGCCCGGGGCCCTAGGTCCTCAGTTCCCGGGGAACTGGGGACCCATGGACGCCGGCCGGTCAGCGGGCGCGCTCGCGCAGGCAGACCATCGATTCGTGCGCCGGCCCGAGGAGCGCCTCGAGGCGGGGCAGCAGGGCGGCGGCCTCGGTGTGCCGGCTGCGCCGCTGCAGCACGCGGGCCAGCAGCACGCCTGCCTGGGCGTCGGTGGGGTCGGCGTCGAACGCCTCCCGGGCCAGCTCCTCGGCGGCCCCCAACCGGGCGGCGTGGAAGTAGGCGCGGGCCAACTCGGCACGCACGACACCGACCTGCTCGGGGGCCGACTCCCGCACCTGGGTCAGCAGCGTCTCGAGCACCGGCACCGCCCGACCCGGGCGACGCTGGTCGAGTAGCTCCTGCGCCCAACGGAACTCGTCGTACTCCGACCACCGCTCCGGGGAGTCGCCCTGGGAGAACGCCGTCACGCGGGTGTTGTCCATCTCTCCTCCATCGCTACGACTTTGATAGTGGCTCTCAACACGGAGGTCACGGTCGGCATTCCCGCGCAGTGGCCGCACCGCTCAGGCCGCTCACGACGGGGCGAGCATCGCGGTGAGCGCCGCGACGTACATCGCCGGGTCGTCGGCGCCGCACATCTCGCGGGCAGAGTGCATCGACAGCATCGGGGCTCCGACGTCGACGGTGACCACGCCGGTCAGCGCGGCGCTCATCGGCCCGATCGTCGAGCCGCACGGCAGGTCCGAGCGCACGACGAAGCGCTGCATGGGCACCCCCGCCTGCTCGCAGGCCAGCGCGAACGCCGCCGCGCCCGGGGCGTCGCTGGCGTAGCGGCCCTTGGCGTTGACCTTGAGCACCGGGCCGCCGTTGATCGCGATGCGGTGTTCGGGTTCGTGCCGCTCGATGTAGTTGGGGTGGGTCGCGTGCGCCATGTCGGCCGAGCACACGAGGCTGTCCGCGAGGGCCCGGTGCAGGTCCTCCCGGTCGCCGCCCCGGGAGAGCACGACGCGTTCGAGCAGGGTCGGCAGGAAGCTGCTGAACCCGCCTCGGTCGGTCATCGAACCGATCTCCTCGTGGTCGAACAACACGAGCAGGGGGATGCGCCCGCCGTCGCCGGCCAGCGCGGCGTCGGCGGCGATGAGCGCCTGCACCCCCGCGTAGGCGGTAGCGAGGTTGTCCAGCCGCGGGGCCGCGACGAGGTCGGCGTCGCGCCCGAATCGCGTGGCGGGCGTGAGGTCGTGGGTCATGAGGTCGTGCGCCAGCACGTCGCGCTCCGGCACCTCGAGGCGGTCGGCGAGAAAGGCCCGCAGGCTCGGACCGGCTCCGGCGGAGGCGCCCCAGACCGGCGCGAGGTGCTGCTGCTCGTTGAGCCGCACCCCCTCCTGCGCCGACGCCCGGTCGAGGTGGATCGCCAGATGCGCCACCCGCAGCAGGGGCTCGTCGACGAGCACGAGGCGCTGGGCGATACCGCCGGGCGCCTCGGCGTCGCGGATCGCGACGCGGCCGGAGAGACCGAGGTCGCGGTCGAGCCACGTCGTGATGAGCGGACCGCCGTACACCTCGACGCCGAGCTGGTCCCACTCCAGCCGGGTGACATCGGGATTCGGCTTGATCCGCAGGTTCGGGGAGTCGGTGTGCCCGCCGAGCACCCGAAAGCCCGCGCTCGACGGCAGGTCACCGACGGCCTCGGTCGACCAGGCGGCCAGCGAGCCGGCGCGGCGCACGTAGTGGCGTCCGGAGCCGGGCCAGGGGTCGGTCTCGCGCAGCTCACTGAACCCGGCGGCCTCCAGCGCGGCGACCGCGGTCTGCACGGCGTGGAACGGGGACGGGGATGCGTCGATGAAGTCGCACAGGCCGGCGACGTGATCGAGACGGGCTGCGGCGTCGGGCGTCGGCATTCCCCCACGATACGGACGCGGCGCGGGGAGCAGGAGCTCGCGGGCGCGGGTGGTCCGGGGTGTCGAGTCAGGGGCGGGTCGGGCACGATGGGTGGATGACCGATCCGACCTCTGCCCAGCAGCCCGCCTCCGGCGCGGAGCCCGAGGAGCCCGCCCGGGGCGACCGCGAGCGCGTCGTCGTCGTCACCGAGGGTGGCATGGGGGTGCACGACCCCGAGCAGGACAAGGCCCCGGCCGACCTCATCGAGCAGCCCGCGAAGGTCATGCGGATCGGCTCGATGGTCAAGCAGCTGCTCGAAGAGGTGCGCAACCAGCCGCTCGACGACAAGGGTCGGGCCCGGCTCGCCGAGGTGCACCGCCGCTCGATCCGCGAGCTCGAGGACGGTCTGGCGCCCGAGCTCGTCGAGGAGCTGGAGCGGATCAGCCTGCCGTTCACCGAGGACTCCCCCAGCGACGCCGAGCTGCGGATCGCCCAGGCGCAGCTCGTCGGCTGGCTCGAGGGGCTGTTCCACGGCATCCAGGCGGCGCTGTTCGCTCAGCAGATGGCCGCGCAGCAGCAGCTGCAGCAGATGCGGCGAGCCCTGCCCGGCTCCGTCGTGCCCGGGCAGCCGGGCCAGCCCGGGCAGCCGGGCCAGCCAAGCGGGCCGGGCCAGCCGGGTCAGCCCGGCCAACCGGGATTCGGAGCGCCCGGGGACGGCGGCCCCACTGGTCAGTACCTCTGAGGCCCGCGTCGCCGGACGCCGTCGAACGCCCCTCAACGCCCCGGCAGCTCACGCCCGGGCGGTCGGTCAGGGCTGTGGGGTGCGCTCGGGAGTGGGCTTGGGGCCCCAGACCTCGTCGAGCACGCCGCGGGGGCGCTGCGACAGGTGGTCGAGGTCGAACTCGGCGTCGGACACGTTCGGCGCCCGGTCGAGGTCGCGCAGGGTCGCCATGGCGTACTTGCCGAGCAGGAACAGCGCGATGAGGTTGACGACCGCCATGAGGGTCATCGCGACGTCGGCGAGCGACCACACGGTCGACAGGCTGACGAGGGCGCCGACGACGACGGCGATGACGACGCCGGTGCGCAGCACGATGTCACCGATGCGCCCGCCGCCGAGGTAGTCGACGTTGATCTCGGCATAGGTCGTGTTGCCGAGCACCGAGGAGAACGCGAACACGAAGACGAGCACGGTCATCACCGGCACCACCCAGGTGCCGAGTTCGGAGGCGAGCGCGTTCTGCGTGAGGGCCGCGCCGGCCTGCTCGCGGGTGGTCACGCCGGGGGTGTAGATCTCGGGGCCGGCGAGCAGGATCATCGTCGCGGTGGCGGTGCACACGATGATCGTGTCGACGAAGACACCGGCGGCCTGGATGAGGCCCTGGTGGGCGGGGTGGCTGACGGTGGCGGTCGCGGCCGCGTTGGGGGCCGAGCCCATGCCCGCCTCGTTGGAGAACATGCCGCGCTGGACGCCGTTCATGAGGGCTGCGGCCATACCGCCCGCGACGCCGGCCAGCGCCTGGTCGAGACCGAAGGCGCCGCGGAAGATGTCGGAGATGACCCCGGGCACGGCGGGCAGGCTGGTCAGCACGACGAAGACGGCGAGCAGGAAGTACACCAGCGCCATGACGGGCGCCACGATCTCGGTGACCCGGGCGATCGACTTCAGCCCGCCGAAGATGATGACGCCGGTGAGGATCGCCAGGCCGACGGCGGTGACCGTCGGGGAGATCCCGTGACCCGACTCCAGAACGGAGGCGATGGTGTTGGCCTGCACCATGTTGAACGACAGGCCGAAGGTGAAGATCAGCAGGCACGCGAAGAGGGCGCCGAAGCCGCGTGAGCCCAGGCCGCGCTGGATGTAGTAGGCCGGGCCGCCTCGGAACGTGCCGTCGTGGTGCGGCTGCTTGTACAGCTGGGCCAGCGTGGCCTCGGTGAACGCGGTCGCCATGCCGATGAGCGCCATGACCCACATCCAGAAGATCGCGCCCGGGCCGCCGAGCGCGAGGGCGATCGCGACGCCCGCGATGTTGCCGGTGCCGACCCGGCTCGCGAGGCTGATGCAGAACGCCTGGAACGACGAGATGCCCTCGCCCGCGTTCGAGCGCGACCCGAGGATGACCCGCAGCATCTTGCCGAACGAACGGAACTGCACGCCACGCGACCAGACGGTGAACAGGATTCCGGCGAGCGCCAACATCGGCACCAGCACGTAGGTGGCCAGGAATTCGTTCAGCGGGCCGGTGATGAAGTCGAGCACAGCGCGCCCTCCTCGGGTAGTTCAGCGAATGTTGTCGCTGGAAACTATCGGACCCACGTTTCTGAGAGTTTTCACAACCGTCGATGTGACCGATTCGTCACCGGCCACGATGCGGGGCCGACACACCGGAGGCGGGGTCGAGCGCGTGTCTCGACCCCGCCACCGACTGAGCGATCTCAGGCGATCGGGAAGCGCTCCCAAACGCGGTGGTGCCCGAGCAACTCGATGACCTCGACGGCGACCTGCCCGGAGTCGGTGCCGGCGACCACGCCCGGACCGGCGCCGATCCCGACCGCCGTGAGGGCGTCCTCGGCGTGCACCGCGCCGATCGCCTTGGCGTGCCGGTACGCCTCCTGCAACAGCAGGGCGACCCGCGGGTCCAGCGCCGGGCGCTGGGCCACCGGCGCCCCGGCCTTCGCGTCGGAGGCGGGGTGCGCGTCCGCCGCGGGGGCGGGCGCACCGACGACCAGCACCGCGTCGAACTCCACCGATCGCGCGGCGGCGAACGTGCGCTGCACCGCCACCTCGTCGCCGCCGAGGAACCCGCCGTGCGGCGCCACGACCAGCGCGGTGATATCGGCGCCGGTCAACTGCTCGACGGCCGTCGCCACGAGCCCAAGGTCGCTGGTCTCGTCGGCGACGATGCCGACAACCCGGCCCGCGACCGGGTACGACTCGTCACGCAGCTGCGACAGGGCCGGGCTGAGCCGCTCGTCCGCGGCGGCGCCGGTGGCCTTGGGCGCCGGCATCCCGAGGCCCTGTGCGACGGTCTCGCACAGCTGCTCGTCGATGTTCGCGAGCGCCACGAGCTGCCGCTCTCGCACCGTCTGCTCGAAGCACTTGGCGAGTTCGAACGTGTACGCGGCGGCGACGTGGGCCTGCTCGGTCGGGCTCAGGCTCCGGTAGAACATGCGCGGCTGGGAGAAGTGGTCGGCGAAGCTCTGCGGATGACCCCGCCCGACCTCCCCGGAGACGGGCCGGCTGACCTCCACGTACGCGTGCTGCTGCGCGGTGGCCGGGAAGGGGTTGCCGCCGTCGAGGGAGTTCGGGTGGTACGGCGCCACCCCGGAGTGCACGGCGTGCTGGTGGAAGCCGTCGCGCAGCATATCGTTGACCGGCGCGTGGCTGCGGTTGATGGGGATCTGCGAGAAGTTCGGGCCGCCCAGGCGGGTCAGTTGCGTGTCGACATAGGAGAACAGCCGCGCCTGCAGCAGCGGGTCGTTGGTCACCTCGATGCCGGGCACGAGGTGACCGGGGTGGAAGGCGACCTGTTCGGTCTCCGCGAAGTAGTTCGTCGGGTTGGCGTCGAGGGTCATGGTGCCGACGATCTGCACCGGAGCCAGTTCCTCGGGGATGATCTTCGTCGGGTCGAGCAGGTCGACCCCCTCGAAAACCTCGTCCTCGGTGTCGGGCACGACCTGCAGTCCGAGGTGCCACTGCGGGAAGGCTCCCGCCTCGATCGCGTCGGCGAGGTCGCGGCGGTGGAAGTCGGGGTCCATGCCCTGGGTGAGCTGGGCCTCCTCCCAGACCATCGAGTGGATGCCGTTGACGGGCTTCCAGTGGAACTTGGCCAGGCTCGTCGACCCGTCGTGGTTGCTGAGCCGGAAGGTGTGCACGCCGAAGCCCTCCATCATGCGGAACGAGCGCGGGATGCCCCGGTCGGACATGTTCCACATCGTCAGGTGCTGCGCCTCGGTGTGCAGGGAGACGAAGTCCCAGAACGTGTCGTGGGCGCTCTGCGCCTGCGGGATCTCCCGGTCCGGGTGGGGTTTGCCGGCGTGCACGATGTCGGGAAACTTGATGCCGTCCTGGATGAAGAAGACCGGCATGTTGTTGCCGACCAGGTCGAAGGTGCCCTGAGTCGTGTAGAACTTCGTCGCGAAGCCGCGGGTGTCGCGCACGGTGTCGGCCGAGCCGCGCGAGCCGAGCACGGTGGAGAACCGCACGAACACTGGCGTCGTCGCGTTCTCCTCGAGAAAGCCGGCGCGGCACACGGAGGCGGCGTTGCCGTTGGCCACGAACGTGCCGTGGGCGGCGGCGCCGCGGGCGTGCACGACCCGCTCGGGGATGCGCTCGTGGTCGAAGTGCGTGATCTTCTCGCGCAGGTGGTGGTCCATGAGCAGCGTCGGGCCGCGCCGACCGGCCTTGAGGGAGTGGTCGGTGTCGGGCAGGCGCAGCCCCTGCGAGGTCGTCAGGTACTCGCCGCGCTGGGCGCGGGCGTCGGCGGGCTGGTCGCCGTTGGTGCCGGTGGCGCTGATCGGGCGGGGCGCGCGCTGGTCGGGCTTGGGGGGCAGCGGTCCGCGGGGGTCGCGGGGTTCGTCGAAGGACGGGGAGGATGCGTCGGCGGGCATAACGGGCTCCTGTACTGCGTCGGTGCGACACGTTCAGGCCCGAGGTCCGGCTCAGAGGGGACGGCGCGGACGGCAAAGGGTCGACCGACTCGACGCCAGAGCGCGACCGGCGTGCGACCGACAAGCGACCGACGTGCGACCGATTCGGACTCCCGGGCGGCACGAACGGCCGGGGCTGGACCGCGCGTGGAAAACGAGGTCGGCCGGTGGCCGCCTCGACTTCCCCTTGCCCTATCGCGCGCCGGTCATGCGCCGGAGTCGGATCAATCCCGGCTTCGGGTCACACCGGGCCGGTGCTGCCGGCTCATTCGTAGAGCACGTACTCCGGGCGCGGCGTGAGGGCCAGCACCTCCTGCGGCGTCATGAGCTTCCAGCTGGGGCGGGCGGTATCCTCTTGGTAGAACAGCTTGAACCCGGGGTGCACATGGGCGGGCTTGACCTTCATGATCGCGTTCCACGTCTCGGTCTTCATCGACTTGGAGCCGATGCCGTCGACGCTGACGATGTTGACGACGCCCGGGTGCTGCTTGAGGTTCTCCGGGCCGCGCACCCAGTTGGTGCGGATCATGTGGTAGAGCACGACCTTGTCCGGCAGGTCGTTGTCCTTGACGAGCTTGGAGACGTACTGGTTGACCTGGTCGAGCTCGGTGCCGCTCGTCGAGCCGAAGGTGCGCATCGGCTCCTGGTTGGGGCCCATCCGCCACTCGGGGTCCATGGCGAGGCCGACGTCGGGCTCCTTGAGGAACTTCTCGTAGGCCTTGACCTCGGTCGGGAAGTCGGAGCGGCCGGGCTGGATGGCCAGCAGCAGGTAGCCGTCGACCTTGCGCACCGCGTCGAGGTGCTCCTGAATCTTCGCGTCGGTCGAGCGCGTGCGGCACTTCGGGGCGTTCTTGCAGGGGTGCACCATCGTGGCGATGTACTCGAGGGTCGGCATGATCTTGCGACCGTCGACGGCGTAGGGCTTGGCCCGCTCGATGATCTCCTTCATCCGGTCGTCGATGTCGCCGACGCCCGCGCGGCCCAGGCCCGGGCCGCTGCCGATGATGCCCGAGTAGCCGACGAGCCGGTAGGTCGGGAAGATCTGACGACCGCCGCCGGGCAGTTCCTTCGGCGTGGGCGTGGGGGTCGGCGACTGCTCATCGACCTGAGCGTTGACGGGCATCCCGGTGCCGTTGGCGGTGGGATTCTCGGGGGCGATCGAACAGGCGCTCAGCGCGAGGGCGCCGACCGCGCTCACGCTCACCAGCACGGGGGCGACGGCTCGCCGACGGGTCCTCATGTCGCTCCTTACACATCGACCGGTGTCGCGCGCCATCGTATGGCGGCGCTCGCCGAGCGCCCGGGACCGACCCGCGCAACGGGAATACGGACAATCCGCGCCGCGCGGACGCACGACCGCGGGACGGGCACCCCCTCGCCCCGGCGCAGCGGGCCCCCGGCTCGGGAGGCACCCTCGGGAAAATCGCCATATCGACGATCCCGATCCGTCGATCGAGGGTGAATCCCCTGGTCAGCGCGCGGCGCCGGGGCGTCGCGATCGTCGATTCGGTGAATCCTTCGCCGGCAACGCAGGGTTAGGCCGCCCTGCCGGTTCCGTATCCGTGCGCCCGACGCACGTACGCCGCTGCCCTGGCCATGCTGCGAACCCACTCAGGTTTGTCCAAAACCTGGGACAGCGTGACAGGCAGAACCAGCCAGTCGCGCCCGGTCAGCTCCGCATAACGCGTCAGGTCAGCCTCGAAATCCGATGGGCTGCCGTGGAATTCGTAACTGTTTGCCTCGAAGACGATGCGCCGCAGCGGATCCCCGAGATCGGCGAGCGCGGCGAAGCCGTCGCCGCTGATCTCGAGCTGCGGCACCAGGGTCAGCTCGGACACGTCGAGCAGAACGGCCCGGAGGGCGGATTCGAACGGGTTGGCCGCGCGCGGGTCGGCACAGGCACCGACCCGACGCACCTGCGCCGCGTTGACCCCGCCGCCGGCGGCCGTGGCTTGCACCAGCTCGCTCGGGCCGACCGCGCCGCTGCGCAGCGCCGAGTCAGCGATGGCGAGCGCCTCGGTGAACGGCAGGTCCCGCGCGCAGTCGGCGACCGTGGCCAAGGGGCTGCGCACGGCATCCCGCAGTTCGTCCTCCGTCAACACGCTTCGACGGGCGGTCACCACGCACGTGTCGACCCCGACGAGCCCCCGGCGTCCGGTAGGCAGCGCGATCTCCAGGGTCGACGGCTCCCGCAGAATCGGCCAGTCATGGTGGGCGGCCGCGCAGCGGTGGGAGAGGGCACCGCCACAGGCCTGAGCCAGCCGGTGCCGCGCGGTCAGCGCCGCGACCTCCTCGGGGGTCGGCTCCTCGTCGTTCCAGGTGGCCCAGGAGCGCGCGAGGCGCCGGTCGCCGAGACGCGGATCGGCATCGGTCGTCAGGCCGTACCGTCCGTGGCGCAGTCGCCGGATCGAGCCGTCGGCCACCGCCCCGCGCACCGTACCCACCGACGTGGCCGCAACGAGCACCGACCGATCGGCCACGCCGCCGGCAGCGACGAGCGCCTCGAGCAGTTCACGGCGGCGGGAGGGGCGGGGCATGCGACGAGCCTGGCGCACCCCGCGCAACCGTGTCCGAGCGGCGGCGGCTTCTGTGGATAACTCGGCTCGAGGTCGCGGCCGGGTTCCGGCACCGCGCCTCGGCCGACTGAGACCCAGAGCGGATCTTCCCTCGGGGCTTCGCCGGCGCCTCCGGCCGGCGCCTCCGGCCGGCGCCTCCGGCCGGCGTCGCCAGACGTGGCCCCGAGCTGCTCAACAAGTACGTCGGCGAGACCGTGGTCGGCCGCCGCCGGGCCGGGTCGGCGGCCGGGCCGGTCGAGAGGTATCGCCGGATCGACACTCCCGATGGAGGCTCGAACCACAAGTGCCCTGCTCGGGCGTCGTCGAACCGGATCGGGATCGTCGTTTCGGCGATTCGGCAATTCCGCGATTCCGCGATTCGGCGATTCGGCGATTCGGCGATTCGGCGATTCGGCGATTCGGCGATTCGGCGGGTCCACGGGTCCACGGGTCCACGGGTCCGCGGGCCAGCGGGCCAGCGGCCCTCAGGCCCCTGACGCCCTCATCCGGTCGCGGGCGGCGGCGACGAGCGCCGCGAAGAGCCGCGCGTCCGCGCCGTTCTCGGGATGCCACTGCACGGCGAGGGCGAACTGCGCGGGCTCACCGCCGGCGCCAGGCGGGCCCGACGTGTCGGCCTCCATCGCCTCCAACGTGCCGTCGGCGGCGAAGGCCGCGGGCCGATAGCCCGGGTGCGCCAGCACCGACTGGTGATGGGCGCAGTGGCCCTCGACGACGTCGCCGTGCGGGCTGTGACCCCCGCCGAGGACCGCGGCGAGGCGGGTGTCGGCCACGACGCGGATCTGGTGCCGACCGAAGGTGCCCGACCCGGGCGCGTGGGCGCCGTGCCCGACGCGGTCGGGCACGTGCTGCTCCAACACGCCGCCCGCCTCGACCGCCATGATCTGCATGCCCCGGCAGATGCCGAGCAGCGGCAGCTGCGCCGCCCGCGCGGCCCGGGTGAGCAGCAACTCGCTGTGGTCACGGTCCGGCCGCGGCGGTTGGGTGGCCGGGTGCGGCCGCCGCCCGTAGCGCCCCGGCGCGACGTCCGCGCCGCCGGTGATGATCAGGCCGTCGAGCCGACCCACGAGTTCCTCGGCCAGGCGTGGAGTCAGATCGGCGCGGGGCGGCACGAGCACCGGCAGCGCCCCGCACGCCTCGACGGCCCGCACGTAGTCGTGCGGTAGGAGGGCGGTGCGCTGGGCGACCCACTCGCCCCGGTCGATCGCTTCGACGTAGGTGGTGAGTCCGATGAGAGGCGAGCAGTCGGGTGGGCTCAGGCGACGCGGGTGAACGTCGTGCGCCACTCGTCGTCGCTCTCGCTACTGCCTGCCTCGACGAGGTACTGGCCGCCGAACTGGCCTTCGATGAGCGTGCGCACGAGGTCCGGCGACTCGTCGGTGATGATGGTGGCGCCGCCTCCGGGAGTCAGCCCGATGAGCACCCCGAAGATCGCCGCCTGCCGGATCTGCGGATCGATCGTCCGCGCGTCGAGCTCCGGCACACGGCGCGCCCCGGAGCCGCATCCGCCCGCTCCACAGCCGCAACCTCCACATTCGGCGCTCAAAATAACCTCCCGGCGCTCGATAATCGCACGGCGCGACATTGTAAATACACTGGTCTGGTGACCGAAACGTCCGACGCCACCGTGGCGGGGCTGGGGCCTCGACCGGTGCGTCTCAACCACGATCCCACGACCCAGCTGTCCGCAGCCAGGACGGGGGTCCTCGACGCCTTGTCGGAGACGACGGAGCCGGTCACAGTGCAACAGCTCTCCGCGGGGCTGGGGCAGCACACCAACACGGTGCGCGAGCATCTCGACGCCCTCGTCGCCATGGGGCTGGCCAACCGCATCCCCGGGGTCGCCACCGGCCGGGGGCGGCCGCCGATCCACTACCGCGCGGTGCCACCGGAGCGGTCCCGCCCGCAGCTGCGCGAGTACGCCACGCTCGCGTCGGTGCTCGCCGAACAGATCAGCCGCACGAGCCGCGACCCCGTCGGCGACGCGATCGCCGCCGGGCTCCTGTGGGGTAATGCCCTCGGCGCCAAGGGACCGGACGGCCGCGAGGGTGCCCGCAGCCGCACGATCGAGGTCATCGACAGCCTGGGGTTCGATCCGGCGGAGCGCCCCGACGGCTCGGTCGACCTGCGGCAATGCCCGCTGCTGGAGGCCGCCAAGCAGAACCCGACGATCGTCTGCGGCGTGCATCTCGGCATGGCGCAGGCCCTGCACATGGCCCACGGCGCCCCGGCAGAAGAGGTCTCGCTGGAGCCGTTCGCCAAGACCGGCGCGTGCATCCTGCGGTTCCGCCAGAACGGCTCCGCCGGACCGGCCTTCGTTCTCCCACCCGCCGATACCAGCGCGGATGCCAGCGCGGATGCGACGGCGAGCCGCACGAGCCCCGCAACTGCCGACCCGGGCGAGTCACGGAACTGACAGACTGATACCTGCCACCGGGCTGCGACACTGGGACCGGTCAAGTCCTACGCCACCGGCGAGGGGTCGTCGAGGCGTCGGGCGGGCCAGACGATGACGCCTACCGCAAGACGACCAACGAGGTGCTTCACGATGCTCGTGCGCGAGATCATGACCTGCCCGGCTTTCAGCGTGCACAGGGAGTCCTCCCTGAACGAGGCCCTGCAACTCATGGCAGAGCGCAAGGTCACCTCGTTGCCGGTCGTCGACGACGAGGACGTGCTCGTCGGGGTGCTCAGCGAGATCGATCTGCTGCGCCGCGCGGTGGAGGCCGATCGCCGGGCCCACGCGACGCCCGTGCACGAGAGCGAACCGCTGCCGGAGTCGGTCGGCGAGATCATGACGCCGAACCCGCGCACGACGACCGAGAGCAGCGACGTCGCAGACCTCATCACGTTGTTCACGACGAGCAGCTTCAAGAGCCTGCCGGTGGTGCGGGGCCGCCGGCTCATCGGCGTCATCAGCCGCAGCGACGTCATCCGCGCGCTGTGGCGCAGCGACGAGGAACTCACCGCCGACCTGCGCGCGGTCTTCCACGACTACGGCCAGGACAGCTGGAACATCGAGGTCCATCACGGCGTCGTCCAGGTGACCGGCACGGGCACCACCCGCGAACGCGACATCGCCGCGGCGATCGCGCACTCCGTGCTCGGCGTGCGTCGGGTGCACGTCACACCACCCGTCGAGGCCTGAACGCGGCCGGCTGTGGGGTTCGACGGGTACGACGAGCCTGAGCGACGCTCGCGGGCGCGGCGGTCGAGCCGCACGCCATCGGTCTCCGGACCGGCCTGGCGCGTGCTGCGGCGCCTGTTGTTTCCGCGCCCCGAGACGACCCTGGCCGGGTTGGACCGGGTGTTCCTGTACATCGTGCTCGCGCTGCGCACCATCGACGTCACCAAGCTGATCCCCGCGGTGCTCGGCACCGCCGGCCGCTCCCCGCAGCCGGCGCTCAGCCTCGGGCTGGGCACCCTGTTCGTCGTGTGGAGCGCGGTGCTCATCGTCATCGGCCTGCGGGACGGCTCGCTGGGTCGGCGCGGCTGGCTCGTCAAGGTCGACGTGCTCATCAGCTGCGTGTGTCTGCTCGCGGTGCTCGTCATCACGCCGCCGGAGCTGCGCATCAGCCAGTGGGACGCCTGGGGCGGTTCGGTGACGTACACGTCGGCGCTGTTCGCGGGCATGGCCCTCAAGCGGCACCGCAGCCGGCTGCTCGCGGCGCTGCTGCTGTGGGTGTGCGCGGTGATCCCGACCGGTTTCGTCTCCGGGCACCCCGACATCGTGCTCATCGGCTGGACGAATTCGCTGGTGTACCCGGCCTACACGGCGGTGGGCTGGCTGGTCTCGGACTACTTCCGGCGGGTGGCGGAGGCCACCGACGAGGCGCGCCGGCTCGCGACGGAGGCGGCGGCACGGTCCGCGGCCGAGGCGGAGGCAGCCCGGCACCGGGCGCTGCTACACGACCAGGCCACGATCCTCGACCTCGTGGCCCGGGGCATCGAGGACCCGACGCTCGCCGACTCCGAGCGGCGGCAGGCGGCGGTGGAGGCCCGCAAGGTCGCCGCGTTCATGACCGAGCCGCCGCTGACGACGGCGCCCGCGCAGGACACTGACCTGGCGTCGCTGGCCCGGGCGGACGCGCACGACTTCGCCGATCTCAACCCGGTGGTCAGCGTCGACCTGGCCGAGGGCACCGTGGTGCGCGCGTCGGTCGCGACCGTCGTCGGCTCGGCGCTGACGACCCTGCTGCACAACGTGCGCCGGCACGCGCAGTCCGACCTGTGCGTCATTCACGCCGACGCCGACGCGGGCGCCTGGGAGCTGACGGTGCGTGACGACGGAGTCGGTTTCGACCGTGAGAACAGCCGCATCGGCTACGGGCTCGGCGAGCTCGTCGAGCGGGCCAGCACCCGCGCGGGCCTCGACGTGCGGGTGGAGTCGGCGCCGGGCGAGGGCACGACGGTGACGCTGCGCGGAGGCCCGGAGACCACCGTGCGAGAAGAGCGCGCGTCGGGTGAGTCGATGACGGGGCCGAAGGGACGAGCGACGCTGTGGTCCTCCTGACGGCGCGGCCGGGAGCCGCGAGAGCGGCCCGAGTGGCTGGCGAGGCCCCGGGACTTTCCTGGGTAGGCAGACGACCCTGCAGCGGTCAAGATATCCAGGTGGCCGCAGGAGACACGGGAACCACTCCCCCCGGGGGGCGAGGCAATCGCCACGCGCCGGAACACGATCCGCGATCCGGCCGCGCCCTGGACACAGGCCCGGAGACGGGTGGGCCGGCCGCCGAGGAGCAGCGTCGCCGACCTGCCGGGGCACCGTTGATCTTCGGCATGGGTGCGTCTCCCGGTCGGCACTCCGCGCGCCGATCGGCCTCCGGCGGGTCGGGCGGTTCGGGCGGGATGGCGCGCGGCTCGGCACCGGACCGGCTCTCGATGTCGGGGATGCCGTCGTGGTACAGCTCGGACGGGCCGCGCTCGAGCGACGACGTGACGGTGGCCTGCGTCGACGACGACACGCTCATCCGGGAGGGCGTGGCGCGGCTGCTGCCCGGGCTGCGGGTGGTGGCGACCTACGAGACGGTGGAGGCACTCATCGAGGCGCAGCCGTCGGTGGATGTCGTGCTGCTGGATCTGTGGCTGCGGGAGCCGGACGGCGACGCGGGTCTGCGCCAGGGGGCGTCGGGAGTGACGACGGTGCACCGCGCGGGTTACCGGGCGCTGATCTACACGAACGAGCGGCGCCGAGAGGTGCTCGCGGGTTGTCTCGCCTCCGGTGCCCTGGGCGTCATCCACAAGTCGGAGTCGCTGGAGACGATCGTCGACGCGGTGCGTCGCGTGGCCATCGGTCAGGTCGTCATCACGACGGCCCTGGCCGGCCTGGCCGAGGTCGTCGAGCGCCGCGGCGGCATGCCGCACCTTTCACCGCGCCAGGTGGACGTGCTGCGCGGCCGAGCCCGCGGTGAGACGTACAAGTCGATCGCGACCAGGCTCGACATCGCGCCGAAGACCGCCGAGGAGTACATGGGCGAGGTGACCCGCCGGTTCTCCGACTTCCTGTGCAACCACTCCGCCGCCGACCTCGAACGGCACCTGGGCATCGGGTTCGGCGACCTGCTCAGCGATCGCTGAGCACGCCGACCCGCGGCCACGGAGCCGTAGTCAGCTAAGGCTAAGTTTTCTGGATTCATTCAAGTCCTGCGGCTACCGTGGGGTGCGAGGGCGGCTCGTGCTCATCGACGAGCACACGAGGCCCCGGGGCATCGGCCGAATCGCGGTGCCCCCCAACCTCGGTCGCGCAGCACCTGGGAGTCGCCGCGTGGGCCGCCCACGGAAACCGCACGATGACGAAGGAGAGCACCCCATGGCTCAGCACCAGGATCACGACTACGCGGGATTCGACCCGAGCATCCCCTCGACCACGGAGGTCGGCGCGCCTCGGGAGTCCGACGCCAACTCGCTGTCGGTCGGCCCCGACGGCCCGCTGCTGCTGCACGACGTCGCGCTCGTCGAGAAGCTGGCCCGTTTCGACCGGGAGCGAGTGCCGGAGCGCAGCCCGCACGCCAAGGGCTCCGGCGCGTTCGGTGAGTTCGTCGTCACCGGCGACGTCTCCGCCTACACGAAGGCCAAGTTTCTGCAGCCGGGCGCGACGACCCCGATGCTGGCGCGTTTCTCCACCGTGGCCGGCGAGCTGGGCTCCCCCGACACGTGGCGCGACGTGCGCGGTTTCGCGCTGAAGTTCTACACCCAGGACGGCAACTTCGACATGGTCGGCAACAACACGCCGATCTTCTTCGTGCGCGACCCGATGAAGTTCGCCGACTTCATCCACTCCCAGAAGCGGCTGCCCGACTCCGGGCTGCGCTCGAACAACATGCAGTGGGACTTCTGGTCGCTGTCGCCGGAGTCGGCGCACCAGGTGGCCTACCTCATGGGAGACCGTGGCCTGCCGCGCTCGTGGCGGCACATGAACGGCTACTCCTCACACACCTACCTGTGGGTCAACGAGGCGGGCGAGAAGTTCTGGGTGCAGTACCACTTCCACACCGACCAGGGCGTGGAGAACATGACCAACGAGGAGGCGGCCAAGATCGCGGGCGCGGACGCGGACTACCACCGCCGCGACCTGTTCGACGCCATCGCACGCGGCGACTTCCCGTCGTGGACCCTGCACGTGCAGGTCATGCCGTACGAGGACGCGAAGACCTACCGATTCAACCCGTTCGACCTCACCAAGACGTGGTCGCACAAGGACTACCCGCTCATCGAGGTCGGCCGGTTCACCCTGAACGCCAACCCCTCGAACCACTTCGCGCAGATCGAGCAAGCCGCGTTCAGCCCGTCGAACACGGTGCCGGGCACCGGCGTCTCCCCCGACAAGATGCTGCTGGGCCGCGTGTTCTCCTACCCGGACGCGCACCGCAACCGCATCGGCACCAACTTCAACTCCCTGCCCGTCAACGCGCCGGTGGTGCCCACCAACTCCTTCGACAAGGAGGGGCAGATGCAGTACCACCACAGCGGCAACGCCCCGGTGTACGCGCCGAACTCGTACGGGCGCGCGTTCCAGGACCAGCAGGGCAAGGTCGACAACGGCTGGGAGACCGACGGCACCCTCGTGCGCGCCGCCTACACCCTGCACGCCGAGGACGACGACTTCGGCCAGGCGCACACCCTCGTGCGTGAGGTCTACGACGACGCCCAGCGCGAGCGCCTCGTCGACACCGTCGCCACGATGCTGGAGGCCGGCGTCGAGGAGCCGGTGCTCTCGAACGTGTTCGCCTACTGGCGCAACATCGACGACGAGGTCGGCGCCTCGATCGAGAAGACCTACCGCGAGCGCACCTCCGCGTAAGCGCCGCTCGCCACGCGCCCTGCAGGTCGGTCACCAGTTGCCCGGCCTGCAGGGCGTTCCGCGTCCGTGGCCAGAGCCTGGGCGGACTTCAGCGTCCGGAAGGCGCTCTGCCAAACGCGCGGTATATCGCCCGTCTGGCATAGCGGAGTCAGCGTCAATGGTCGCACCGTGGCGGTGGGCCCTGCGGTCGGCGGCCTCGTTCGGTTGCCCCGCGTCGGGGCCGCGCGGCGGGCGGTGGGCCCGAAGGGAGGCTGGCTGAGCCTGAGCCTGGCGGATGGTCGCCGACCGCAGAGGTGACGCGCGCAGACAAAGGAGCGTGGCGGGCGGTGGGCCCTAAGGGAGGCTGGCTGGGTCTGGCGGGAGCCCGACCGGAGCGCTAGCGCAGGTCGGGCGGATGGTCGCCGACCGCAGGGCCCACCGCCCGCCACGCGGTCCCCAACGGCCGCCCGCCCCAACGGCCAGGCATCACCCGGGCCGACCCCGAACAGCGCTATGCCAGACGGGCGACATATCGCCCGTCTGGCATAGCGGAGTGCAACCTCAGCGGCGGGTGAGCTCGCTGCGCTCCCAGCCGCGGCGGGCGTCGCGGGCGCCGAGGTGGCCTTCGGGCTTGGAGCGGTAGACGACGAACGGGCGCCAGAGGTACTCCAGCGGGGCGCTGAACACGTGCACGAGCCGGGTGAAGGGCCAGAGCGCGAACAGCAGGCAGGCCATGAGGGTGTGCAGCTGGAAGGTGAGCGGGGCGGCGCTCATGAGGTCGGGGTTGGGGTGGAGGGTGAAGAACTGCCGCCACCAGATGGAGACGCCCTCGCGGTAGTCGTAGTGGGAGACGATGTTGCCGAGCACGGTGTTGGCGAGGCCGAGCAGGATCACGGCGGCGAGGAAGACGTACATGATCTTGTCGTTGGCGGTGGTGGCGGCGAAGACGGGGCCGGTGAATCGGCGTCGGTAGATGAGGATGATCATGCCGAGCACGGTGCAGACGCCGGCGACGGCGCCGATGGAGATGGCCATGAAGTGGTACATCTCCTGGCTGATGCCGACGGCCTGGGTCCACGACTTGGGGATGACGAGGCCGAGGAAGTGGCCGCCGATGACGAACAGCAGGCCGAAGTGGAACATCGGGGAGCCGATGCGCAGCAGTTTCGATTCGTACATCTGGGAGCTGCGGGTGGTCCAGCCGAACTTGTCGTAGCGGTAGCGCCACCAGTGTCCGACCAGGAAGGTGATCAGACACATGTAGGGGATGATGACCCACAAGAAGACTGCCATGACTACGCCCTCACGAATTCGCTCGAAAAACTGCCGGACTGGTATGCCTCCATGCCGACTTCCTCGTCGGGAGGGCCGGTGGCGATGAGCTTGCTCACGGCGTCGCGGTCGCTGCCGACCAGGACGGGGAAGGTGCCGGTGAGGGCCTCGATGGCGGCCAGGTAGGCGGAGCTGCGGTCGGCGAGCGAGATGCGCAGCAGCTCGATGCCAGCCCGGTGGTCCAGGAGCAGCACGCGGCCGACGGCGGGGTCGACGGTGGCGGTGAACTCCAGCAGCACGCACAGGTGGTCGGGCAGTTCGTCCTCGGAGAGGTCGACACCACTGGCCTGATACGCCTGCTTGATGTCGAGCAGCGCCATGCCGCGCTTACGAGTGTCGCCGTAGCCGTAGTAGCTCAGGTGCAGGCAGCAGCGGCGGCGCAGGTCGAAGGTCTCGACGTACTCCCGTTCGAGGGCCTCCAGCGGGGTGTGCTGGAGCCGGTCGAGCAGCGGCAGGAGGGTGCGCGCCGACTTCACGCCGTGGCCGGCGGCGCCGTCGACCGCCTCGCGCAGCAGCGGGAGCCGGTCCTGCAGCTGCCGGGTCGGGTAGTCGAGCACGAGCGAGAGCACCTGGTACAACTGCCGGGTCGCGTCGTCGACGTGCACGCCGGCGGCGCGTTCGTGGGCCGGCCGGCGGGCGGGCGCCGAGCCCGCGGCGTCCTTCGGCTGCGCGGACTTGGGAGGCCGGCGCAGCAGAGTCAGCGGGATCCTCATTGGGTCAGGCCTCCCTCGCGGTCGGCGGGCGTACCCATCGCGTCGGACTCCTGACGGCGCTTGGTCTCCGCGAACGTCTGGATGGCCACCGGCACGGGGCCGCCGCGGCCGGAGTCCTGGCCGAACGGGCTGCCTCCGCCGTATTCGGAGACGGCGCAGTCGGTGGCGAGTTCCTCGAGGCGGTGGGCGTCTTCGGCGTGGGCGGTGGGGATGACGTAGCGCTCGTCGTACTTGGCGATGGCCAGGAGGCGGTACATGTCGTACATCTCCTCCTCCTCCATGCCGACGGCGGCGGGGATCTCGCCGCGGGGGTCGCGACCGAGGTTGATGTCGCGCATGTACGAGCGCATCGCCGCGAGCTTCTTCAGCACGCCCTCGACGACGGCCACGTCACCGGCGGTGAACAACTCGGCCAGGTAGCTGGTGGGAATGCGCAGGCTGTCGATGGCGGCGAACAGCACGTCGCTGTCTTCACCGTCGACACCGGTCTTGGTGACCTCGTCGACGATCGGGCTCAGCGGCGGGATGTACCAGACCATCGGCATCGTGCGGTACTCCGGGTGCAGCGGCAGCGCCACCTCGTACTTGTTGATGAGCGCCCACACCGGAGACCGTCGGGCCGCCTCCAGCCAGTCCTCCGGGATGCCGGCGGCGACGGCCGCGCGCTGCACCTCGACGTCGTCGGGGTCGAGGAAGCACTCGCGCTGCGCCTGGTAGAGCGCCTTGTCGTCGGGGTTGGCGGCGGCTTCCGCGACCTTGTCGGCGTCGTAGAGCACCAGGCCGATGTAGCGCAGCCGGCCCACGCAGGTCTCGGAGCAGACCGTGGGGATGCCGACCTCGACGCGCGGGAAGCAGAACGTGCACTTCTCGGCCTTGCCGGTGCGGTGGTTGAAGTAGACCTTCTTGTACGGGCAGCCGGTGATGCACTGCCGCCAGCCGCGGCACGCGTCCTGGTCGACGAGCACGATGCCGTCCTCGGTGCGCTTGTAGATCGCGCCGCTGGGGCAGCTGGCCGCGCACGCCGGGTTGAGGCAGTGCTCGCAGATGCGGGGCAGGTAGAACATGAACGTCTTCTCGAACTCGAGCTTGACGTCCTCGTTGACCTTGCGCAGGATCGGGTCGCTGCGCGTGAGGTTGGGCGAGCCGCCGAGGTTGTCGTCCCAGTTCGCCGACCACGAGATGTTCATCGGCTTGCCGGAGATCAGCGAGTACGGACGCGCGACCGGGGTGTGTTCGCCGAGCGGCGCGCTGATGAGCGTGTCGTAGTCGTACGTCCACGGCTCGTAGTAGTCCTCGATGCCGGGCAGCACGGGGTTGGCGAAGATCTGCAGCAGCTTCTTGATGCGCCCGCCGGCCTTGAGTTCGAGCTTGCCGTTCTTGACGATCCAGCCGCCCTTCCAGCGCTCCTGGTCTTCGTAGGTGCGCGGGTAGCCCTGGCCGGGCCGGGTCTCGACGTTGTTCCACCACACGTACTCGGTGCCGGTGCGGTTGGTCCACGCCTGCTTGCACGTGACCGAACAGGTGTGACACCCGATGCACTTGTCGAGGTTCATCACCATCGCCATCTGGGCCATGACACGCATCAGAGCTCTCCTGCCTTCGCCTGCCGGTGCTGGTTGCTGCTCGTCGCGTTCATCAGTACGTCACGTCCTGCGAACGGCGCCGGATCACGGTGACCTCGTCGCGGTTGTTGCCGGTCGGGCCGTAGTAGTTGAAGGCCCAGCTGATCTGGGCGTACCCGCCGGCCACGTGCGAGGGCTTGAACATCACCCGGGTGATCGAGTTGTGGATGCCGCCGCGCTTGCCGGATGCCTCGGCGATCGGCACGTCGATCGTGCGGTCCTGGGCGTGGTGCATGTACACCAGTCCCTCGGGCATGCGCGAGGAGACGATCGCACGGGCGGCGACGACGCCGTTGCGGTTGACCGCCTCGATCCAGTCGTTGTCGGCGATGCCGCACTTCGCGGCGTCCTGCACGCTCATCCAGATGACCTGGCCGCCGCGCGCGAGGCTGAGCATGAGCAGGTTGTCCTGGTACTCCGAGTGGATCGACCACTTGTTGTGCGGCGTGAGGTAGCGCACGGTGATGCCGACCCCGTCGGCGCCCGGCTGGCCGATGCCCGGCTCGCCGTACAAGGCGGTGAGGTTCAGCGGCGGCCGGAACACCGGGAGCGCCTCGCCGATCTCTTGCAGCCAGTCGTGGTCGATGTAGAACTGCGGCCGGCCGGTGAGCGTGTGCCACGGCTTGAGCCGCTCGACGTTGACGACGAAGGCGCTGTAGCGCCGGCCGCCGTGCTCGGAGCCGGACCACTCCGGGGAGGTGATGACCGGCTGCGGCCGTTCCTGAGTGTCGCGGAACGTGATGAGGTGCCCGGCCTCGCCCTCGGACAGGTCGGTGAAGTGCTTGCCGGTGCGGGCCTCGACCTGCTTCCAGCCCTCGGTCGCCAGCCGGCCGTTGGTGGTGCCGGACAGGTGCAGGATCGCGTCGCCCATGTCGCGGTCGCGGGCCAGCGAGGGCCGCCCGGCTCCGGCGCCGCCCCGCACGGTGCCGTTGTGGTGGCGCAGCTTGTCGATCTCCGGAGTCGGGTCGAAAACGACGCCCTTGGTCGGCATGCCGAGCTTCTCGGCCAGCGGCCCGATCGCCCCCCACTTCTGCGCGATCGCGGTGTAGTCGCGCTCGATGGGGATCATCTTCGGCATCGTCTTGCCGGGAACGGGCTCGCAGTCGCCGTGGCGCCAGTCCTTGACGATGCCCCGCGAGTACGCCAGCTGATCGGGGGTGTCGTGCTGCAGCGGCGCGAGGATCATATCGGTGCGGGTTCCCAGGTGCACGCGGGCGAGTTCGCTGAACTTCTCGGCGAGGGCGCCGAACGTCGCGTAGTCGGTGCGGGTCTGCCACGGCGGGTTGATCGCCGGGTTGAACGCGTGCACGAACGGGTGCATGTCGGTGGTCGACAGGTCGTGCTTCTCGTACCAGGTGGCCGCGGGCAACACGATGTCGGAGAACAGCGTCGTGCTCGTCATGCGGAAGTCGAGGGTGAGCACCATGTCGAGCTTGCCCTCGGGCAGGTCGTCGTTCCAGCGCACCTCGCTGCCGCGCTTACCCTCGGGCGCCATCTGCGCGCGCAGCGAGTTGTCGGCGCCGAGCAGGATCTTGTTGAAGTACTCGTTGCCCTTCGAGCTGGAGCCCAGCAGGTTCGAGCGCCAGATCGTCAGCACCTTGGGGCAGTTGCCCTCGCCGTCGGGATCCTCGGCGACGAATCGGATGTTGCCGTTCTGCAGTTCGCGCAGCACGTACTCCTGCGGGCTGATGCCCTCGGACTTCGCGGCGTCGCAGTGGTCGAGGATGTTGCCCGACAGCGTCGGATAGCTCGGCATCCACCCCATCCGGGCGGAGGCGGCGAGCAGGTCGGCCGGCGACTTGCCTTCGAACAGACCGGTGCCCGTGGCCGAGGAGAGCACGTCGGCGCCGTGGGAGTCGTAGCGCCACTGACCGGTGTGCAGGTAGAAGAACGCCGCGGAGATGTTCTGCCGGGCCGGGCGCTGCCAGTCGAGAGCGAACGCCATCTGCGCGAATCCCGTTTGCGGGCGCACCTTCTCCTGACCGACGTAGTGGGCCCACCCGCCTCCGTTCTTGCCCTGGCAGCCGGTGAGCGTGGTCAGCGTGAGGAACGAGCGGTAGATCGTGTCGGAGTGGAACCAGTGGTTGGTACCGGCTCCCATGATGATCATGCAGCGACCGCCGGAATCGCGTGCGGTCGTAGCGAATTCGCGGGCGATGCGGATGCACTGCGCGGCGGGGACGCCGGTGAACGACTCCTGCCACTCGGGGGTGCCGACCTGGCTCGGGTCGTCGTAGGAGGCGGGCCACGTGCCGGGCATGCCCTCCCGGGCGACGCCGTAGTTGGCGAGCATGAGGTCGTAGACGGTGCAGACCGGCCGACCCGCCACCTCGCGGACGGGCACGCCGCGCCGCAGCACGGCGCCCTGCCCGCCGGGGGTGTCGAAGCGCGGCAGCTCGACTTCGACGGCGTAGGTCTGCTCGTCGGAGCCGTCGACGTCCATGACGCTGAGCACGGGGTCGAGGCCCTCCAGGTCGAGGTTCCACTTGCCCTTGCCGGACTCGCCGTAGCGAAAGCCCATCGAGCCGTTCGGCACGACCGGGCCGCCGTCGGGGGCCATGAGCACGGTCTTGAAGTCGGCGTTCTCGGAGGCCGCGTCCTCGTGCGCCCAGTCGTCGTGGGTGAGGTCGGAGGCGACGAGGAACTTGCCCGGCACGAAGGCGTCGCCGCGGCGCTCGAGCTGCACGAGGAACGGCAGGTCGCTGAACGTCTTGGTGTAGTCGATGAACTCCTTCGTCGGCTGCTCGACGAAGAACTCCTTGAGGATCACGTGCCCCATCGCGATCGCCATCGCCGCGTCGGTGCCGGGGTGCACCGCCACCCACTCGTCGGCGAACTTGGCGTTGTCGGCGAAGTCGGGGCTGACCGAGACGACCTTCGTGCCGCGGTAGCGCACCTCGGCCATGAAGTGCGCGTCGGGCGTGCGGGTGACCGGCACGTTCGACCCCCACATCATGAGGTAGGCGGAGTTCCACCAGTCGGCCGACTCCGGCACGTCGGTCTGGTCGCCGAACATCTGCGGCGAAGCCGGCGGCAGGTCGGCGTACCAGTCGTAGAACGACAGCACGGTTCCGCCGACCAGCGAGTAGAACCGCGTGCCCGCGGCGTAGGAGATCTGCGACATCGCGGGGAT
This sequence comes from Piscicoccus intestinalis NBRC 104926, assembly GCF_001515525.1. GTDB lineage: Bacteria > Actinomycetota > Actinomycetes > Actinomycetales > Dermatophilaceae > Kineosphaera > Kineosphaera intestinalis. The sequence continues at coordinate 67,895 of NZ_BCNQ01000005.1, forward strand.
GACCGAGAACCCGGCGAGGCGGTCGGGCCCGTACGTCTTCGTCGTGTAGACGTGGGCCGCGGCCGCGATCTCGACGGCCTCCTCCCAGGAGGTGCGCACGAGGCCGCCCTTGCCGCGGGCCCGCTTGTACGTGCGGGACTTCTCCGGGTCTTCGACGATGCTCGCCCACGCCTCGACCGGGTCGCCGTACTGCTCCTTGGCCTCGCGGTACATCGTCAGCAGCACGCCGCGCGCGTACGGGTAGCGCACCCGCGTCGGGCTGTAGGTGTACCAGGAGAAGGCGGCGCCGCGGGGGCAGCCGCGCGGCTCGTACTCCGGACTGTCGTCACCGGTCGTCGGATAGTCGGTCTGCTGCGCCTCCCACGTGATGATCCCGTCCTTGACGTAGACCTTCCACGAGCAGGAGCCGGTGCAGTTGACGCCGTGCGTGGAGCGCACCACCTTGTCGTGGCTCCACCGGTCGCGGTAGAAGCTGTCGGCTCCGCGCCCGCCCTCGTGGGTGATGCTGCGCCCGTCCTGCGAGACCTCGCCCCGCTTGTGGAAGAAGCGCCCCATCCCGAGGACCCCGTCCCCAGAACCGTTGTGCCCGGAAGCCGGCCGCTGTGCCGTGGTGCTCACCCGTGTCTCCTTCGTCGTCAGGCCATCTGTCGTCGAACGCCGCGAGGCGGGAACCGTCGACGTCCACGGGCCCCCGCCGGAAACTGCTCAGGTCAGCGAGCGTGGAGCGACAACGATCGCTCCTATATTTGTTACTTGAAACTTCGGTCTAATACTAGGCAGGCCACCGGCCCGGTCGGCCAGGCCGACGGGTAGCAATATGCCCGGCTCGTCCCGGCCAGTGCCGCCGACGTACCGCCTACTGTTACACCGGCCCCACGTCCATGGGGGGCTAGCTTGACGCCACATCCCACGCCCCACCCACCCGCACAGGAGCGACGATGAGCAGTCCCGGCCACCCGACCGACACCGGCGCGAAGTCGCCGGGCAACCCGTGGCTCATGCTCGGTCTGGCCACCCTCGGCTTCGCGCTGAACTTCTGGGCCTGGGCGCTGCTGAGCCCGCTCGGCCCGCTGTTCCGCGCGGACAAGACGCTGGGTGAGCTCTCCGAGTTCCAGGTCTCCCTCATGGTCGCGGTGCCGGTGATCGTCGGCTCGCTCGGGCGCATCCCCGTCGGCGCGCTCACCGACCGCTACGGCGGCCGCATCATGTTCCCGCTGGTCTCGGCGATCACGATCGTGCCGGTGCTCTTCCTCGGCTTCATCGGCATCCACTCCTACGTGCTGATCCTCATCGGGGGCTTCTTCCTCGGCATCGGAGGCACCGCGTTCGCGGTCGGCGTGCCGTTCGTCAACGCGTGGTTCCCGCCGCAGAAGCGCGGACTGGTGGTCGGCATCTTCGGTGTCGGCATGGGTGGCACGGCGATCAGCGCGCTGACCACGGTGCCGCTGTTCAAGCAGGGTCAGCTGCTGCCGTTCCTCATCACCGCCGCCGCGCTCGGCGCGTTCACCGTCATCTCCTGGCTACTCATGCGCGATGCGCCCGGCCGGACCCAGGCCCCCGGCACCCTCATGAGCCGGCTCGCCGCCACGAGCAAGCTGCCGATCACGTGGCAGGCCTGCATCCTGTACGCCGTCTCCTTCGGTGGCTACGTGGCCTTCTCCGTGTACCTGCCCGCCTACCTGCGCACCGCGCACGGCCTGGAGACGGCCGACGCCGCCAACCGCATGGCCGGCTTCGTGGTCATCGCGGTGCTCATGCGGCCGGTCGGCGGCTGGCTGGCCGACAAGTTCGGCGCCGTGCCCGTGCTCGGCATGGTGTTCTCGCACGTCGCCGTCTGCGCGGCGATCGCCGCGGCCTCCCCCGCCCTGGAGGCGGGCGGAACGATCGCCTTCCTCGTGCTGGCCGCCGCCCTCGGCGCCGGTAGCGGCGCCACATTCGCACTCATCGCGCAGGCCACCGAGCCGAGCCGGGTCGGCGGCGTGACCGGTCTGGTCGGCGCGGCCGGCGGCCTCGGCGGGTTCGTGCCGCCGCTCATCATGGGCGCCGTCTACGGCAACACCGGCTCCTACGCCATCGGATTGTGGATGCTCGCGGCCACCGCCGCCCTGACCCTGCTGCTGACGTTCACCATCGTCAACCGCACCGTGCTCACGATGGAGGCGCAGAAGGCCTGACCCCTCGGCGGGAGGTCGCGGGCGCGACCGCACCGCCGGATGACGCCCAGGGGCCGCCCCGCGCAGTGTGCCGGGGCGGCCTCCGCGCGTGTCGACAGCATCGGCTCGGGCTGAGAGAGTTCAAGAATGTCCACCTCGTCCTTCTCTTCGGTCTCCGACTCCCCCACCGGGTCGCTGTCGGTGATCCGGCCGCTGGCCGGAGCCGGAGGCCGGCGTCACGACACCGCCCGCGGCGGGCCCGCCGGGGAGCCGGCCACCGGGTCGGTCACCACGGTCTCCGAACGCACCCACACGGTCGCGATGCTCTATCCGGGGCACGGCGCGCAGGACGAATACGCCTGGCTCGCAGAGCAGCTCGACGGCGTCAACCTGCCCGTCGAGCACACCTGGCGGGGGCCCACCCTGCACGACGTCGAGTCGCTGCTCGCGCTGGGCACCAAGGAGCGGCTGGCGCCGGCGGCGCTGCGCGCGGCGCGGATCCACGGGGCCGACGCGGTGATGTGGGCCTGCACGTCGGGCAGCTTCGTCTACGGCACGGCCGGCGTCCAGCGGCAGGCGCGGTGGATCGCCGATGCCGCGCGAGTGCCCGCCTCGTCGACGAGCATCGCCTTCGTCGAGGCCTTGCGGGCCCTGCGGGTGACGAGGATCGCGGTGGCGGCGACCTACCCGCCGGCCGTCACCGGGCACTTCGTGCACCTGCTCACCGACGAGGGCTTCTCGGTCGCCTCGTGCTGCAGCCGGCCTCGCATCGGCGAGCACGCGGACGCCCTGAGCGCCGAGCAGGTGCGCGACCTCATCGGAGACCGGTTTCCCGCCGACGTGCAGGCCGTCGTCGTGCCGGACACCGCGCTGCACACCCTGCGGCTCATCGACGATCTGGAGCGCGGTCTCGACAAGATCGTGCTCACGGCCAATCAGGTGACCGCGTGGTACGGGCTGCGGCTGGCCGGCTGGCACGGCCGAGTCGAGGGGTTGGGTCGGCTGTTCCTCTGACCGGTGCCGGTGGACTCAGATGGGCTCAGATGGGCTCAGGTGGGCTCAGACCCAGATGACGGTGGGGTCGACCCGCAGGTCGCGGCCCACGAGGTAGGCGAGCGCGAGGTCGAAGATGTCGTCGGACATGGGGTTTCCGTCGACGCACATCTCGTAGTCGGTGAACAAAGACTCGACGTACGGCACCGTCACCGGGCCGGTGAGGGCGCCGGTGCGACGGTCGCAGATGAGCTGCCAGGCAAGAAAGCTGGCCGGAGCCGGTTCGGTCGCTTCGGTCGGCTCGGTCGGCTCGGTCGGCTCGGTCGGCTCGGTCGGCTCGGTCGGCCCGTTCAGCTCGTTCGGCTCGGCGCCAGGCTTCCCGGGGGCGGTGTCGCGGCCGAAGCGTTCGCCGGTGACGACCTCGAGCAGTTCGCGATCGGACTCGGTGAGAACGCGCAGATCGTCCGGCGCGGCGGGCATCCATCGCACGTCGCCGGTGACGAAACGACCCGTCTCGGCCGCTGCCGCGTGCAGCAGCAGCGAAAGGTCGAATGTGCTGGTCATCGTGTCACCTCCTGCCTGCTGGTACTGCTGGGCGTTGCCTCCTCTTCGGCATCCGGGGCGCCGCACTGAGCACTCTCGTGCCTGCGAGTCCGTATGCGCTACAACACATTTGCCGTACCGACCGGGGTCGGTAGCGGCGGTAGACACCCCCCGAACGACGAACGATGCCCACGTCAGACCCCCCGCGTGGAACCACCGTTCGAGCGCGACGCTACCGGTTTCGAGGGCGGCCACCACAACTTGGTTCCCGCGAGTCGTTCTCGTGTCGAGACGGCCATGTATACATCAGGAGCGGGTGGGTGCGGCGGGGTCGGCACCCGCCTGCTGGCGCAGCAGCTCTCGCCCGGCGATCCCGGCGTCGCGCGCGTCGAATTCGGCTCGCACCGCGGCGACCCCGCGTCGGATCGCGGGATCGGTGCGCACCCGACGAACGGCGGCTCGCAGGGCTCGCGCAGTGATGCGGCGCCCGCGCAGCGAGCATCCCGAGGAACTCCATTCGACCCGGCGCCCGATGTCGGCCTTCTCCTCCGTGCGCCCGGCCTGCACGACGGGCACGCCGTACGCCAGCGCGGTGGTCACTCCCGTCCAGCCGCCGTTGGTGACGAAGACCGTGGCGTGGCGCAGCAGGTCGTCGTACGGCACGTAGGCGTCGGCGAGCACTCGCGCGCGCCCCGCCGGCGGGCGCAGGCGCGCGGCGACGGCCGGGGAGCCTGCGGCGACGACGATCGTGCAGTCCTCGTCGGCCAGCGCGTGCAGCGTCGGCTCGATGAGTTCGGCCGGGTCGCGCCGCAGGCTGCCCTGGGTCAGGGCGATCACCGGCCGGGGATCGGCGCCGAGCCCGGCGCACCACCGCGGAGACTGTGCCCCGGGTGGGCGCCGGTACAGACTCCCGACGAACTGCAGCCCGGCGGGCAGACCGTGGTGGCGCGGGTACTCCAGCCCCGGCACCCCGCCGTGCAGGTGCAGCTGCGGCGAGACCCCGGCGGCGAGCACCCCACGGGGGTCGGGCGGCAGGCCGCGGGCGCGGGCCGTCTCCCGCAGGGCGCGCGCGGAGGCGGTGAACAGCGCGTCGCTGGCGCGATGCACGACACGGTTGCGCAGCCGCTGGTGCGGGCCGGTGCGGTACGGCAGGCCGGAGCCGAAGGGCGGGGTGTCGGGATCGCGGTCGTGCAGCGGGCCGTCGCCGAAGCTCGCCCAGGGCACACCGACGGCCTGGGCGGCCAGCCCGGCTCCGTAGGCGAGGGTGTCGGCGAGCACCAGGTCGGCGCCCGTGCGGCGCAGCAGCCGCTCGACGTCGTCGACCCGGCCGGCGGCGCGCCCGACGATGTGGCGGGCGTACCCGCGGCGCACCTCGCGCAGCGTGCCCATGACCGGGATGCCGCCGCTGTCGCGCTGCGGGTCCCAGGCTCGCTCGACGTCGGCCGGCTCGGCGCCGAGCGCGCTGATCGCCGCGTGGTATTCGCGGGGAGCGTGCCAGGTCACCCGGTCGCCGCCGGCCACCAGCGCCGCGACGAACACGCTCGCGTTGAAGGTATGCGCGGGGATCGGGGTGGTGCTCACGACGACGTGCACGCAGGTCGGCCTCCCTCGATGATCCGTTCGCACGCCTCGGTCGTGCGCCTGACGCCATCCTCGGCCGTCAGGGCGTCGGCGAGCTCGCTAGCCGCGCGGCGAAACCGCTCGGGCGGGTCGGCGAGCGCGGCGAGCGTGCGGCGCAGGGCCCGATCGGTGAGGACGTGGCGGTGCAGCGGGCGCGGGCCGGCTCCGAGGTCGTGCACCCGGCGCGCGAGGGCGAACTGGTCGCCGAGCATCGGGATGATCGCCGTCGGGCGCGCGGCGAGCAGTCCGGTCACGGTGGTGCCCGCGCCGCCGTGGTGCAGCACCCCGGCGACCTGCCCGAAGAGCCGGCGATGATCGGTCTCGTCGGCGCTCGCCACCGACCGCGGCGGGTCGTCGATCTCCGCGAGCGGCGCCGCATCGGTGACGAGCCGGCAGCCGACGGCGCCGGCGGCGTCGGCGAGCCGGTGCAGGAGCCGGCCGGAGGGGTCGGTCAACCAGCCGAGGCCGACATAGACCACGGGTGTCGCCGGCTGCGGGGCTGCCGCCGCCGGAACAGGGCCGAACAGGTGTCCGGTGCGCACGACGTGAGCGGGCAGCGGCGCGCCACCGGCGAGCGTGCGGCTGACCGCGAGCACGGTCGGCAGCGGCACGTCGTGTCGCGCGGCGCCCGGAGCCGCCGACATCTGCATCGTCAACGGCCACATCAGGCTGCGCCGGCAGCGTTCGGAGACGGTCAGCCGCCCGGGCTGCCCTGGCTGCCCGTTCTGCCCTGACACCCCGGGGGCGGGTGGCCCGGGCGGGCGCACGTCGCCGACGAGCAGGAGGGCCGCGCGCCCGCCTCGTCCGCGCCAGGCGGAGGCGAGGGCGGCGCTGCCGAGACCGCACAGCAGCACGTCGCGCGGGTCGGCGTCACGCAGCCGCGCCCACAGGCCCGCGCTCCACGCACGGTAGCGACGGCGTAGCAGCGCGTAGGTGATTCCCGCCTGCGAGAGGGTGAGCCGTCGGCTCGTCGGGGTGCTGCCGAAGAGGTCGACGTCGCCCGCGGCGCGGTACGGCACCGACTCCGCCGCGGCGAGCCCGGCGTAGCGGTCCGCGCCGTGCACGAGCACCTCGTGCCCGCGGGCGCGCAGCTGCGCGGCCACCACCACCGCGGGCGCGACGTCGCCGCGCGTGCCGAGCGCGACGAGGTGGACGACGGGCATGCCTCCCTGTGCCCACCGCGGGCCCGGGCTACGCCGATGCGGGGCAGGAGGATTCAACGCGTTCCGGGGCACCTCGGGCCGGGGCGGCTTCGTGCGGGCTCACGGGAGTTTCGGGGCGCGCTGCTGGCACGGGCGACCTACGGTTGGCGGCAGACCACGCGACGTGACCGGGGGTGTTCTGATGGGCAGCACGTCCCACGCGGCCGTGGCGTGCGCGGGGGTGTCGAAGTCGTTCGGGCCGGTCCGCGCGCTGGAGGGCATCGACCTGGCGGTTGGGCCCGGTGAGAGCGTGGGGCTGCTGGGCCCGAACGGCGCGGGAAAGTCGACACTGCTCGGGCTCGTCGCGGGGCTGCGGCGCCCCGACTCCGGGCAGGTGCGGCTGCTGGGCGCCGATCCGGTGCGCGCCGCGACGCGCCGGGGGCTCGGGATGACGCCGCAGGTCGACGCGCTGCCGGACACGCTGCGCGTCGAGGAGGTGCTCGACCTGGTGCGCGCGCACCACCCCGACCCGGTCGGTGCGCGAGAGCTGCTGCGGCTCGTCGGGCTGGAGTCGGCGCGCGACCGGCAGTGCGGGGCGCTGTCCGGCGGGCAGCGGCGCCGGATCAGCCTGGCACTCGCGCTGGCCGGACGGCCTCGGGTGCTGCTGCTCGACGAGCCGACGGCCGGGCTGGACACCGATTCGCGCGATGTCGTCAGTCGGGTCGTCGAGCGGGCCCGGGTAGACGGTGTGACCGTGCTGCTGAGCAGCCACGACCTGCGTGACGTCGAGCGTGGCTGCGAGCGCGTCGTCGTTCTGAGCGGCGGGCGCATCGTCGCCGACGACACCCTCGAGGACTTTCGCGCCCGGGCCCGAGCGCGGCGGCTGCGTGCGCGCACCACCGTCGGCCTGGATCGGCTGCGCGACCTGCCGGGAGTGCTCGGGGCCCGCGTCGTCGAGGCGGGCGCGACGATCGAGGCGTCCGAGGGGTCCGGGGGGTTCGAGGCATCCGAGGCTTCCGAGGGGTCCGCAGCGCCCGAGAGGTCCACGGCGCCCGAGGGGTCCGAGGGGTTCGCGGGGTTGGCGGGGTCTGGGGCGCCCGACGAGCGCCGCGCCGAGGAGTCCGGGGGCTCGACCGCGACGGCATCCGGTGCAGGCTCGCCGAAGGAATCGCCAAATCGACGATCGCGATTCTTCCCGACCGTCACCCCCAAGTCGCTGACCTGCGACGATACCGGCGGTGCGCGGCGCGGCAGCGATCGGGATAGTCGATTCGGCGAAACGTCCGCGGGTGCCGGACGGCTCGTGGAGCTCGACAGCGCCGATTCGGACGCGTCGCTGCGCGCGCTGCTGAGCCTCGACCCCGACGCCCACGACATCCTCGTGCAGCGCGCCGACCTCGACGACGTGCTGCGCAGCACCCTGCGCGGGGCGGAGCAGACATGACTCGTGACGACTCACGCGGGCCGAATGGGCCGGACGAGGCGCGTGTGCCGAGTGCCCGCCTCGTGCGCGCGCACGCCCGGGCCCAGGGCCAGGTGTTGCTGCGCTCCCCGGCCCAGTTGGTGTTCCTCCTGCTGGCGCCGGCGGTGGCGCTGCTGGCGATCGTCGCGCCGATCGACGCGCTGGCGGGCGACCCGACCCAGTCGGCACAGGCCTTCGCGCAGATGGCAGTGTTCGGCGGCCTCGCGGTCAGCGTCTTCGGGCTCGGCATCAACGCCGCGGAGGAACGCGCCTCCGCGTGGTCGACGTACGTGCGTACCCTGCCCGCGTCGGGGTGGATCATGACCGCCGGCCGGCTCGCCGTCACCCTCATCGCCGTGGCCGGATGCCTGCTGCCGCTGACGCTCGCCGCGCTGGCGACGACCGCGCTGCCCGAGGCGCTCGGGCACGTGTCCGGCGCCGCGACCAGCGGGGCAGCCGGGGCACTCGCCAGGCTCGCGTCGATGCTGGGGGCTTGGGTGGTGGCCATCGTCGGGTGCGTGCCGTTTCTCGGGCTCGCGCTGATCGTCGGCTACTCGTTCTCCCCCTCGACGACGGTGGCGATGACCCAACTGCTCGTTGTGCCGCTGGCGTTCGCGGGCGGGCTGGTGCTGCCTCCGGGGGTGTTTCCGCCCTGGCTGGAGGCCTTGTCATGGGCGCTGCCGACGCGGGCCGTGCGCGAGGGCGTGCTCGCGGTGCTCGGGCAGGGCTTCGTCGAGCCCGTGTGGGCCGGCGGGGGCGGGTGGGTACCGGTACTCGTCTGGGCGGCCTGGGCGGTGGCGGCGCTCGTCGGCGCCGCGCGGGCGTACGCGCGAGACGAGGGTCGCCGGTTCCGCTGACCCCGGGCTCGGCGGGCGGGCTCGGCGGGCTCGGCGGGCTCGGCGGGCTCGGCGGGCTCGGTGGGCTGAGCGGGTTCGGCGGGCTCACCGGCCTCGACGGGCGCGGGCCGACATGCGAGACGACGCATCGCCGCAACGTCTGCGATCCTCGATAGCAGGACCGTTGCACCACTCGTGGGCACAGCGACACCACACACGGAGGACATCGATGACCCAGCCGTTGACACCCCCGCCCGCCGCCCAGGCGGCCCCGCTGACGCTCGAGGCGCCCGCCGCGACCCAGCCGGTCGCGCAGACCGCCGCTCCGAAGATGGCGCCGGCCGTGCCGCAGGAAGCCATTCCCGCCCTCGACGCCAAGGTCGAGTCGTACCTGGAGGGTCTGAGCGGCACCGCGACGAAGTCGCCGGAGTTCGACACCCGGGCCGCCGACGTGCGCACGATGGGCGACGCCGACATCCGGCGCGCGGCCGAGACCTCGAACCGGCTCCTGAAGTCGCCGGTGAAGGCCCTCAACGAAGGAAACCTCACGTCGGGCTCCAAGGTCGGCACGACGCTGCAGCAGCTGCGGCGCACCGTCGAAGATCTCGACCCCAAGCAGGCGTCGGTGCCCAAGCGGCTGCTCGGGATGATCCCGATGGGCAACAAGGTCACCGACTACTTCCGCCGCTACGAGTCGGCGGAGAAGCAGCTCGACGCGATCCTGCACTCGCTGCGCAACGGTCAGGACGAGCTGCTGCGCGACAACGCGGCGCTCAACCTCGAGAAGCAGCAGCTGTGGGACTCGATGGGCCGGCTCAACCAGTACGTGTACATCGCCGAGCGGCTCGACGCCCGCATCGCGGCGCAGATCGCCGAGCTCGAGGCCACCGACCCCGACCGGGCCAAGTCGATGCGCGAGGACGTGCTCTTCTACGTGCGGCAGAAGCACCAGGACCTGCTCACCCAACTCGCGGTCTCGATCCAGAACTACCTGGCGATCGACATCGTCATCAAGAACAACATCGAGTTGATCAAGGGCGTCGACCGGGCCTCGACGACCACGGTCTCCGCGCTGCGCACGGCGGTCATCGTCGCGCAGGCGCTGAACAACCAGAAGCTCGTGCTCGACCAGATCACCGCGCTCAACACGACGACGAGCAACATGATCCAGTCGACGTCCGAGATGCTGCGCGACAACTCGGTGGCGATCCAGCAGCAGGCCGCGAGCGCGACGATCGGGCTGCCGCAGCTGCAGGCGGCGTTCCAGAACATCTACGAGACGATGGACGCGATCGACGCGTTCAAGGTCGAGGCGCTCGACAACATGGCCGCGACGATCGGGGTGCTGGAGTCGGAGGTCGGCAAGTCACGCGAGTACCTCGACCGGGTCGTCAAGAGCGACCAGCGCACGCGCACCGGCACCCTCGATCTCGGCGGCGGCCAACGGATCTGAGCCTGACGCGCCCGCGCCGGCCGGACCGCACTCGCCCGCTGTCGGCCGGCCGGGACAGCCGACGCGGGGCGGTTCCGGCACGGTGCGCACTGTTCGCCGACGGGTCTTGTCGGTGGGATCTGACAGGCTGTCCAACAGGTGCCGGGGCGGAACCGCGCGGCCCCGCGGTTCGTAGCCGCAGCGAGGGCACCGATGGGGGCACCAGCCCACGTGAGACGAAGGGGACGACGGCATGGCAATCGGGGATTTCTTCTCCCGCCTCGGCGGCCGGAGCGAAGAACCCGCGCCCGAGCCCGAGCCGCAACGACCACCGACCGGCGACGCCCTGCGCGAGGCCCTGGCGGAGACCGAGCGGCTCGTGGCCGACGGCGGGGTGCCCTCACCGGTCACCGCGCGGGTGCTGCGGGTCACGGGCACGGTGCGCGACACGATCCCCCGGCTCGACGCGCTCGGCGCCGGCAGCGACCGCGCGTACGCGGTGATGGCGACGGCCACCGACTACCTGCCCGAGGCCGTCGGTGGATACCTGCGGCTGCCGCGGCGGTTCGCCGACACGCGCCCCATCGACGGGCCCAAGACCGCGCTCATGGTGCTCGTCGACCAGCTCGACCTGCTCGGCGCCACCATGGACGCCGTCTTCGATGCGGTCTGCCGCGACGACGCCAACGCGCTCGTCGCCCACGGGCGGTTCCTCGCCGAGAAGTTCGGCGCCCGGTCCCGCGGCGGCGACCTGGAGGTGGCCGGACTGCCTGTGCCGCCGATGCCGCCCACGCCCTCCGAGCCGGCTGCGCCAACCGAGGAGGCGGAAGCGGGCTCGGGCGGCTCGGGCGCGTCGAGCGACTCGAGCGCGTCGAGCGGCTCGGGCGGGCGGCTCGAACGGCCCGTCGCGCCGGTCGCGCCGGTCACGCAGGGGTCCGACGAGCCGGGCGCGCCGAAGACCGACGAGCGGACGGTCGACGAGCCAGAGCCGACGACGACCGAGGAGCCGGTGAAGACCGAGGAGCCGGTGAGGACCGAGACGCCCGCGTCCCCGCCGGAGCCGCGCGTCGACCGGCTCCGGCCGCCGAGCAGCCTCGACCTGTGACCGGACCTGTGCTGGACCGATGACTGGACCCGTGACTGGACCGATGACTCGACCTGTGACTCGACCTGTGACTCGACCTATGAACGGAACTGCGCGCCGACCTGCGTGGCCCCACCCACCCGTGAGTGAACGAGCATGATGCCGATGATGCCGATGGAGCTGACCCGATGACCCGCACGAAGGCCCCGAGCCTGCCGGATGCCGTGGCCGACCTCGCTCGCGTGGGCGAGGCCGCCGGGTTGTCCGGCGACGAGGCGCGCCGGGAGGGGCGGCGGCTGGCGGCGGGGGTGCTCGAGACGTCCCGGCCGGGCGGGGTGCACCGGCAATGGCAGGAGGTCATGGGCGGCAGCGTCCAGGACTTCTTCGACGACGCCTCCCGCGGGAGGCGGTTCGCCACCGGCCCGACCGCCCTGCTCAGCGAGTTGCTGCTCGACCGGCCCGCCGACGCGCCCGCCTACGCGAAGGCCCTCGCCGAGGTGGCCACCGCGGCCGCGGCGATCCCCGGCGCCCCGCAGGAGTCGATCGGGCGCGCCACGATGACCGGCGCCACCCAGCTGCGGGCCGCCGGGGTGGCCTCCAACGTGCCCGGCCTGACGCCGCCGGTCAGCGTGCCCTCCCCCGCCCCGGGCACCCGGCGCGGCGCCGATCCGGGCGCGCGAACCGGTTCCGGGTCGAGCCTGGATCTCGGGCCGCAGGTCTCGACCCCGCCTCCGGTCTCGCTCAACGCTGCGCGCGTGCTCGACCAGCTCGGCGCGCTCTCCGACGCCACCCGGCAGGTGCTGCGCGACCACCTCGGCGGGCACCAGACCCCCAGCCGGCCGCGCCGGACCAGCCGATCCAGTTCCCCACGCCCACGCTCGACGACGGCACGTCCGCCGAGACCGGCGTCTCGTCGGGCACCCCGACCCAGGGCGCGCCGGCCGGCACCGCCGCCCAGGCCGCGGCGGGCGAACCGGCGCAGCCGGAGGAGGCACCGCCTCCGGAGAAATCCGTCGAGGAGCTGCTCGCCGAGCTCGACGAGCTCATCGGGCTGGGGCGCGTCAAGCGGGAAGTGCACCGGCAAGTCGCGATGCTGAAGATGGACCTGCGCCGCCAGGAGGCGGGCCTGAAGACCGCCACCGTCACCCGGCACCTGGTGTTCGTCGGCAACCCCGGCACCGGCAAGACGACCGTCGCGCGGCTCGTCGGCGGCATCTACCACGCGCTCGGGCTCCTGGAGAAGGGCCAGCTCATCGAGGTCGACCGCAGCGAACTCGTCGCCGGCTACCTCGGGCAGACCGCCGAGAAGACCGTCACGGTCGTCGAATCCGCCGAGGGCGGAGTGCTGTTCATCGACGAGGCGTACACCCTCGCCGGCGACCAGTACGGGCAGGAGGCGGTCGACACCCTCGTCAAGGAGATGGAGGACCGCCGCTCCAGCCTCGTCGTCATCGTCGCCGGCTACCCCGAGCCGATGGCCCGGTTCATCGACACGAACCCGGGCCTGGCCAGTCGCTTTCGGACAACGATCACCTTTGACGACTACAGCGACGACGAGATCACGTCGATCCTGCAATCGATGGCCACCGCAACCGATTACGACCTGTCCCCACAGGCGCTCACGCGTTTTCGGGAGATCCTCGCCGCCACCCCGCGCGACGAGACGTTCGGCAATGGCCGGTTCGCCCGCAACATGCTCGAGGGCGCCATCGGGCGACACGCCTGGCGGCTGCAGGACGAGGCCGAGCCGACCACCGAGCAGCTGCGCACCATCGAGATGGTCGACCTCGAGGAGCACGACGACCTCGCGGCGCCGGCGGGTCCGCAGCCCGAGTCGGAGCCCGGGTCCGGGCCCGCGTCGGGGCGCCACGTGGGGCTCGACCTGGGGCCAGACCTGAAGCCCGGCGCTGAGCCCGACTCTGGGCCCGACGCGGAGCCCGACTCTGAGCCGGACGCGGAGCCGGGGTCCGTGGGGGGCGGGGGCGCCGCCGGCGCCGCGGGTAGCATCGACGGCCCAGACACACCGGACAAAAGCCAGGAGGAGGCGCCGTGAGCACACCCCCACGGGGCCCCTCCGGGCAGGGCACAGGACGAGGCGCAGGACGGGGCGCGAGGCAGCGCTCCGGGCGGGGCGCACCCGGCGCGACGGCCTCGCCGGGTTCCACGGCTGCCACGGCCTCGGCCGGCTCCGCGGCCGCGGCGTCTTCGGCGGGCTCGACAGCGTCCACGGCCTCGACGACCTCGGGTGCCTCGGCCGGGGCGGGAGCTACCGGCGTCGCGCAGGCCCCCGGCGCACGCGGCCCGGGCCGCCGGCAGGGGCGTCCGGACCGAAAGGCGACCAACACCGCGCCGGGCGGCCGTCCGGCGCGTTCGACCCCGCAGATGCTGCGACGCCTCTCCGCGCTCGGGCTGCTCGCCGGTGTGCTGACGGGCGCGGCCTCGTTCGGCGCGATCACGATCGGCGAATCGACCGCCCGCACCGACGCCGCCACGCTGGCCACGGCCTCGTCGGCGACCCGCGCCCTGACCGACATCGACGTCGCCCGCGGCCAGGCCACGAGCGCCTACCTCGGGGCCTCCGGCGCGTCGGCCGCCGACGTGCAGGAGGCGGTCGGCGACGCGGCGGTCAGCCTCGCCGCGCTGCGCCCGGCGTCCGAGCAGAGCGCCGCCGCGGTGGAGCAGGCGCAACGCGCCCTCACCGGGTACGCCGCCACCTCGTCCACAGCCGTCTCCGCCGGGTCCACCGACAGGGCCGCCGGGCAGCGGCTGCAGGCCGCCGACGCCGCCCTCGCGCAGGCCACGAACACCGTCTCCCAGCTGGCCTTCGAGGGGCGCACCACCACCGGCTCCACGGTGGCGACGCTGCTGCCGATCCTCGTCGGCGGCGCCGGCACCGTGCTGCTCGCCGGCACCGGGGTGTGGCTCGCGCGCAAGACCCGCCGGGTCATCAACCCGCCGCTGCTCGTCGGCACGCTGCTCGTCGCCGGCTCGCTCGCGCTGGGCGTCGTCGCCACCGCCGC
>NZ_BCNQ01000006.1 GCF_001515525.1 Piscicoccus intestinalis NBRC 104926
GGGCTCCGCGAGCCCGGTCCGACGCGGTCGTCTCACCGTCGGGGGTGCCGGAGCCCTCCGGCGCCTCGGGGCCGCGGCGGGCGCCGCGCAAGAGGCGACCGGCCCGGCTCCCCCGGTTGGTCTGGTGCACCTGGGCGGCCTGCTCGAACGGCACGTCGCCGTCGAGCGGTTCGCCGTCGGGGCCGAGTCGCCGGGTGCGCGAACGGCGGGTGTGGGCGCGAGTGGCCGCCTCGCGAGTGCCGTCCTCGTCGCCGCGCTCGGGGCGCGCGAACAGGGTGTCACCCGCCTCCCGGAGCCGCTCGGGGATGCGATGCACGGGGGTGGCGGTCACGACGAGCAGCCCGAAAAAGCCGAGGATGACCAGCAGCGGCACCGCGCCGATCGTGCGCAGGCCCGCGACCAGCGGGGCCGCGGCGAGGTAGCCGATCATGCCGCCGCCGTCCCGGAACGAGGCGAGGCCGTCGGTCATCGTCGGGGTGCCGGCGACGATGTGCAGCAACCCGCACAGACTGATGCCGAGGGCGATCGTGCCGATCATGATGCGGTTGGTGCCCTGGTCGTCGTCGGGGCGGCGCATGAGCCGCACCCCGAACGCGATGAGCACGAGCGGCAGCACGAGGGCCGCGCGCCCGAAGGTGCCGGCGGCGACGGTGTGGATGATCTCGCCGACCTGACCGGACAGACCCCACCACTCGCGCGTCGCGACGACGATCGCCAGCGCGAACAGGAGGAGGCCGAGGCCGTCCCGGCGATGTTCGGGCTCCAGTTGTTCGGCGCTGCGACCGACGCGTCGCACGGCACCACCTGCCACGTTCGCCACCCCCATCCATGTTCCGCGCACGGCCTTCAGCGGCAGCGGGAGCCCGCCGCCCTTGGGTCGAGCCGCACGGCTGCCGCTGCGGGCGCGATTCGACGGGCGACCGCCGCGGGGACGCGAGGAGTTCGCGCCCGTGCGGGCACCCGAGGCGCGCGAGGAGGAGCTACGTGTGGCCACCCTGGCAGGTTAGGCGAGCAGGGTCGTCCGTCCAGGTAGGCGCGCCGCGCACCCCCGCGCCCCGCCCAACCCCCGGCCGACGGGTGGGGCGTCAGGCCTCGATGACGACCGGGATGATCATCGGGCGCCGGCGTAGCTTGCCGCCGACGTAGCTGCCGACGGTGCGGCGCACGATCTGCTGCAGCTGGTAGGAGTCGGTGACACCCTTGGCGGTCGCCTCCTCGATGGCCTCCCGGATGCGCGGCAGCACCGCCTCCGGCAGCGCCTCGTCCTCGGTGAACCCGCGGGTCAACACCTCCGGGCCCGACGCGATCGTGCCGGTCGAGGAGTCGACGACGACGATGACGGTGACGAATCCCTCGTCGCGCAGGATGCGCCGGTCCTTCAGCAGCGCCTCGTCGGTGCCGCCGACCGAGGAGCCGTCGACGTACACGTAGCCGCACTCGACGGCCCCGGCGATGCGCGCGATGCCGTCGACGAGGTCGACGACGACGCCGTCCTCGGCGAGCATGACCCGCTCCTTGGGCACCCCGGTCTGCTCGGCCAGCAGCCCGTTCGCGACGAGGTGGCGCCACTCCCCGTGCACCGGCATGACGTTCGTCGGCCGGACGATGTTGTAGCAGTACAACAGCTCGCCGGCGCTGGCGTGCCCGGACACGTGCACGCGCGCGTTGCCCTTGTGCACGACGTTCGCGCCGAGGCGCATGAGGCCGTTGATGACCCGGTAGACGGCCGACTCGTTACCCGGAATGAGTGAACTGGCCAGCACAACGGTGTCGCCCTCGCCGACCTCGATCTTGTGGTCGCGGTTGGCCATGCGCGACAGCGCCGCCATCGGCTCCCCCTGGGAGCCGGTGCAGATGAGCACCTGCTGGTCCTCGGGGTAGTCGTCGAGCTTCTTGAAGTCGACGACGAGGCCGTCGGGCACGTGCAGGTAGCCGAGCTCCTGCGCGATGCCCATGTTGCGCACCATCGAGCGCCCGACGATCGCGACCTTGCGCCCGTGGGCCTGGGCCGCGTCGAGAACCTGCTGTACGCGGTGTACGTGGCTGGAGAAGCACGCGACGATGATCCGCCGCTGCGCCTTGGCGAACACCCGCTCGATCGCCGGGTAGATGTCCTTCTCCGGCATCGTGAAGCCCGGCACCTCGGCGTTCGTGGAGTCGGTGAGGAACAGGTCGACGCCCTCCTCACCGAGCCGCGCGAACGCCCGCAGGTCGGTGATCCGCTTGTCGAGCGGCAGCTGATCCATCTTGAAGTCGCCGGTGTGCAGCAGCAGCCCGCCCTCGGTGCGCACGGCGACCGCGAGGGCGTCGGGGATCGAGTGGTTGACGGCGACGAACTCGCAGTCGAAGACACCGAGTTGCTCGCGTTGCCCCTCGGCGACCGCGAGCGTGTACGGCTTGATGCGGTGTTCCTTGAGCTTGGCCTCGACGAGCGCCAGGGTCAGCGTCGACCCGATGAGCGGGATGTCGGGCTTGAGCCGCAGCAGGTAGGGCACGGCGCCGATGTGGTCCTCGTGGCCGTGGGTGAGCACGATGGCCTCGACGTCATCGAGCCGGTCCTCGATGTAGCCGAAGTCGGGCAGGATCAGGTCGACGCCCGGGTGGTGCTCCTCGGGAAAGAGCACGCCGCAGTCGATGACGAGCAGCCGGCCGGCGTGCTCGATGACCGTCATGTTGCGGCCCACCTCGCCGAGGCCGCCGAGCGGCACGACGCGGACGGCACCCGGCGCCAGCGGCGGGGGCGTGCTGAGATCGGGGTGCGGGTGGCTCATCGAGCGACCGACCCCCGCGCACCGAGGCCGGCTCCGTCGGTGGCGCGCAGGCCCTCGGAGTCGGGTCGGTCCTGGGAGGTCATCGGCGCGGGCGCCACGAGGCGCGCACCGGATCGGAGCTCAGACGGCACAGACATGGCCTCCACGGTATCCCGTGCGCGGGGTTGGTCCGACCGCCGCCGCGGGTCGGCGCCCGGGCGACGAGCACGACCACACCGCAGACGACCTGGCTGACGGCGAGAACGACCTGCAGCCTCTCCCCCGCCAGGCCGAGTACGACGAGCCCCCGCCCGAGACGAGCAGCCCGGCGCCGGAGAGCAACAACCATCCGCTCCCGGACGCACGCACGACGTGGTCGGTCGTCGGCTCCCCCTTCGGTCAGACTGCCGCGCTGACTGCATTGTGCCTTTCGAATACCACAAATAGCGCGGAATCGTCTCGACAGGTGAGAATATCGGCGCATTTGCAAGGGTTAGCTGAGTTTCTTGAAGGCCAGTCTCATCAACCATGGGAAATACCCCTGATCACTGTCGCTCCAGTTATCCACAGATTTCGCGAGGCTCTCGCTTTTCACTGACCGCCAGCCTAGACTCGAACACACATCGCACATCCTCACCGCCGTAAAGGAGACCGCCATGTCGGTGGAATCACTCCCGAATCCGGGCGACCCGGCGATTCCCGGAACGGTGTCGAACGAACAGAACAAAACCGGCGATCCCGATTGGACGGGTGGGCTCAACTGCGGCAGATCGCCGCTGCGAGTACGGCAATGAATGTCACGGCCGGGCAGGTCATGGCCGACCTGGCGCGAGCGCTGGCGGCACGGGACCTGGCGGCGCAGAACGACCTGATCGAGCGTGGCGAGTTGCCGCCGAAGTACCGCAAGTCGGCGGCGCAGATCCTCGACGAAGCACGAATCTGCGTTCAAGACACGGCGGTCGCGACGCTGGGCGGCCCGCCGGGCGAGTGGGCCGCGCGGATCGCACTCGGCCTGGCGCCGGAGTCGATCGCGGGGCCGGTGCGAGCGGCGGTCTCCTCGCGCGCGATCTCCTTCGCGCAGGCGTGCGCGCTGGTGCAGGACATCGGCGCCCCCGAGGTCGGCCCGGAGGCGGGGCAGCGGGTGTGTGACGCGGTGGTGGAGTACGCGACGGCGAAGGCCGCGGCGACCGGTGCGCCGGTGAGTCAGGGGCACTTCTGCGCCAAGAAGCGTCGCGAGATGGTCAAGTACGTCAGCACCACGCGGCGGCGGACACTGGCCATGAACCATCGTCGCGCGTGGGTCAAGCCGCACGACGACGGCGTCGCCTCGTTCGGGGTGACCGGTGCCGACGCCCGGTGCCTCGGCGCCTATCGGCGGGTCGACGCGATCGCCCGGTCGCGGCGCAGGCAGGGCGACCCGCGCACGCTGGACCAGTTGCGTGCCGACGCGGCGCTCGATCTGCTGCTGTTCGGCCGGATCGAGGCCGACGCGCCGACCAAGGTGGACCATCCCGGCCAGGCCGGGTGGCCGGCCGCCATGGTGTCGGTGGTGGTGTCGGCCGGCTCACTGCTCGGAGTCAACGACGAGCCCGGCACCGTCGAGGGCACCCCGGTCGCGGCGGCGACCGTGCGTGACCTGGCCTATGCGGCGGGCTCGACGTGGCGCCGGCTGGTGGTCGACCCGGTGACCGGCTACGCGATGGCGCAGGTGTCGGACTCCCATACCCCGCCACCCCGCATGGCGCGAGCTGTGCGCGACCGCGACGGCACCTGCCGGGCGCCGGGCTGCAACCGTCCGGCCGAGCACTGCGACCTCGACCACGTGCGGGAGAAACGCGACGGCGGGGTGACCGCCGGCGACGAACTCGCCGACGCCTGCCGACGCGACCACTCGAAGAAGACCCGACGACACTGGCTCGCCCAGATGTCACCCGACGGGGTCATCCGGTGGCGGCTGCCCGACGGGCGCGTCTACCCGACCTACCCGATGGACTACCGCGAGTTCGGCCTCGAGCCCGACGAGCCCCGTGAACCCGAGAAGCCCCGTGAACCCGAGAAGCCCCGTGCGCCCAAGGAGTCGCAGATGCCCGTGAGCGAACCGAACGAACCCGACAATCCGAGCGGCCCGCCCGAGACCGTGTCCATCAACCGCACCGACCTCGAGGCCATCGACCGTGCGGCGATCGAGCACCTGAACGAGGTCCACCGGCTCCGCACGGCCATCGCCGCCGAACGGGCGGCCCACGCCGAGACGCGTGCGCGACTGGAGGCCCTGCGCGCCGAACACCCGCCCTTCTAGGCGAAATCGCGCACCACCGCGCCCGGCTCACGAAGACTCTGAGGGCTGGGGAGGACTGCAGACACAAACGCGGCGCTACTCGCTCGGGGGTTCGAGTAGCGCCGCGTTCGATGGGGTCATCGGCCCACCCGCGCCGGCCGTTACAGCGTTTCGCGGGTTTTCTGCCGTTGTGACGGTCATCACTGTCACGTGCCCGCCTGCGACTGCGTCAGAACCGGCCGAACCACTGCAGCGGCAGGGGTCGCGCGTCCGGGTCTCCCGCGAACCGGGCGACGACGCCGCCGACCAGCTGGTCGACGCCGCTCACCGCCGGCGACGCGTACGGTCGCAGCCGCCCCGGCGGCCGCGGACCGCACCGGCCCCCGTCGTACCAGGCCTGCAGCCGCGCCGCCGACGATCGGAACGCCTCGAACGCCGCGAGCGGGTCGACGAGGTCAGCATCGTCTCCCTCGGCGCGGTCCAGGTGCTCACGCGCCAGCCGCAACCGCAGGTCGCGCGCGAAGGCGCCCGCCGGGTCGTACACCGCGCACGACAGCTCCGAATCGTGGGTCCAGCTGCGGCGATTGACGTTGTCGGAGCCCACGCACGCCCACGTGTCGTCGACGACGCACACCTTCGAGTGCACGTACACCGGGGTGCCCGCCGGGTTCTCCAGCCCGTACACCCCGACCCGTCCGGGGCCCGCCCGCAGCACCTCCTCCAGCGCCTCCGCGCGGGCCGCCTGCGACGCCCGCCCCAGCCACCCGTCCTGGCTCGCGTGATGGGGCAGCACGACGATCAGCCGCAGCCCCGGCTGCGCCGCCAGGGCCCGCGCGAAGCACGACACCACCTCGCCGCCCCAGAAGTACTGGTCCTCGACGTAGATCAGCGACGCCGCCCGACCCACCGCCTTCTCGTAGCCGCGCGCGATCGAGCGCTCCCCCAACGGCGCGAACGGAAACGGCGGCACCTTCGGCGGATACGTCCGCAGCACCTGCACGGAGGCGGTGCCACGCGCCGGCGGGTCCGGCAGCTGAGCCGGCAGCGGGCCGCCCCGCCCGCCCGAACCCAGCGCGAGCCGCCCGAGTTCGATCGGGTCGAGCATCCGCGGCGTCGGATCGTCCCACCGCTCCCGGAAACTCGCCTCGACGTCCCCGACCGCCGGCCCCCACACCTGCACCATGACGTCGTGCCACGGCGGCGTCGACCCCCACACCCGGCCCATCCGCACCGCCTGCGGATCGCCCGCGTGGTCGCTGTCGTCGTTGCGCGTGTGGCACAGGTCGATCCCGCCGACGAACGCCGTGTCCAGCTCCGGTCGCCCCGGGTGCCGCAGCACGACGAACTTCTGGTGATGCGACCCCAGCGGCAGCACCCGCAGGTCGAGCAGCACCTCTCCCCCGGCCCGCTCGATGTCCCGCGCCAACGTGCGGTTCTCCGCCTCGCTGCTGGCCATCCGGTCCCAGCGCGAGTGCCAGAACAGTCCCTTGACGAGCACTCCCCGCGCCGCACACTGCGCGAGCAACTCCCCGACCGGCGGACCGTCCGGCCCGAGCCGCTCGTCGAGGTCGCCGCGCCAGTCGGTGAACAGCACGAGATCACCCGCCCGGGTCAGTTCCAGCGCCTCCCGCAACGCCACGAAGTAGGCGGAGCCGTCGATGAGCGCCCGCACCTCGTTGCCGTCGGTGTATGTCACCTCGGGGTGCCCGGGGTGCCGGCGCGACAAGACCGTCCAGGGGTTGTCGCGCTGCGCCGTCGTGAGAAACCAGTCGAGGATCGCCATGCGTCTCAGTCGCTCGCGGCCCGCTCGCCGCGCGTGCCCTCGACGAGCCGGCGCACCGACTCCGGCACCGGCGTTCCTTCCTGGTCGACCCAGGGGGCCGGCACCGGCTCCCCGTAGCCGCCGGTCACCGGCACGATGCCCGCCCAGCTCGGGTGCTCGACGCTGTCCGATTCGGCGGCGTCGCTCGGCCACCCCGCCCGGGCCTTGTACAGCCAGGAGCCGTCGGCGATGTCGAGCGCGGAGACGAGTGTGGCCGCGAGCTCGCGGCGGTTCATCGCGCGAACCTCGCCGGTGCGCCCCGGAATGAGCGCCTCGGAGAGCCGGTCGAGGGCCTGAGCCTGCTCGTCGCCGCTCAGTCGCCGCAGCACCCCGCGCACGGTCGCCGAGCGGTAGTTCACCGACGACTCGAACGTCGTGTGCCCGACGACCAGCCCCTGCACGGACATCACGGTGAACACCGCGGGGGCGCCGGAAGCGACGGCCCGCAGCGCACCGGCTCCCGTCGAGCCGTGCACGATGAGCCGGTCACCGTCGCGCGCGTGGAGCATCGGCACCGCCCAGGGCCGGCCGTCGCCGGTCACCGTCGACAGCGTGCCGTACCACTGCGAGTCGAGCAGGGCGTCGAGGTCCGCGCGCTGGCTGCTGCCGCGCTCGGGGTGGCGCGTCAACCGCTCGCCGGAACCTGCCGAGCCCGAGCCACCGGAGAAGCGAGACGCGCCGGAAGAGGCCGCCGAAGAGGTCGTCATGGCCGCAGCATGTCAGCGTCCCGAGCCGTGGACACCGCAATTTCGGGAGCCGGTCGTCACCAGACCGGCTCGACCGCCGATGATGTCTGGTGGGGGCCGTCAGCGACGCCCGCCCCGCTCGCGACCTTGTGCCGCGATCAGACGCGTGACAAGTTGTCTCGGCCTCACCCGCTTTCACCACCCATGGGGCCTCCACCATGGAGGCATGTACCCGACTCTGGAAGGCACGGCATGACCCAGCAGCAACACCAGAGCCCGATCCACACGCAGGACGAGACGCCTGAGATGTCGATGCGGTTCAAGGGCCCCGCCCACGAACCGACCCACCCGCTGGCGCTGCGTGCCGCGGTCCCGGCCGAGCGCACCGTCGACGCGTTCGTCGAGGAGTTCCTGGAGAACCTCAACTACGTGCAGGGTGTCGCCCTGCCGCGCTCCACCATCAACGACCAGTACCTCGCGCTCGCCATGACCGTGCGCCGCTACCTCATGACGGACTGGATGAACACCGCCCGTCGCCGCCGGGGGGCGCCGTCGAAGATGGTCGGCTACCTGTCCGCCGAGTACCTGCTCGGCCGCCAGCTCGGCAACTCCCTGCTCGCCGCCGACCTGTACGACATCGCCCGCGAGGCGATGAACCAGTGCGGCATCAGCATCGACGCCCTGCGCGCGCAGGAGGTCGAGCCGGGCCTCGGCAACGGCGGTCTCGGCCGGCTCGCCGCATGCTTCGTCGACTCCCTGGCCACCCTCGACGTGCCGTCCATCGGCTACGGCATCCGCTACGAGTACGGCATGTTCCGCCAGACGTTCGTCGACGGCCGCCAGGTCGAGCGGCCCGACTCCTGGCTGTTCCTCGGCAGCCCGTGGGAGTTCCCGCTGCCGGACCGCGCGGTCGAGATCCACTTCGGCGGCCACACCGAGAGCACGACGCAGGACGGGCAGGAGATCACCCGTTGGCTGCCCGCCTGGAACGTGCAGGCCATCCCGTATCAGCTCATGGTGCCCGGTTACCGCAACGGCGTGGCCAACACGCTGCGGCTGTGGTCGGCGCGCGCCACCCGCGAGTTCGACCTGCACATCTTCAACTCCGGTGACTACGAGGAGGCGGTGCGCGCGCAGACCTTCGCGGAGAACATCACCAAGGTGCTCTACCCGGAGGACTCCACCCCGCAGGGCAAGGAGCTGCGCCTGCAGCAGCAGTACTTCTTCGTCGCCGCGTCGCTGAAGGACTACATCGAGCAGACGCTGCCCGACGACTTCGACCTGCACAACCTGCCCGACCAGATCATCTGGCAGCTCAACGACACCCACCCGGTCATCGCGATCCCCGAGCTCATGCGCCTGCTCGTCGACGAGTACGGCCTGCCCTGGGAGGAGGCGTGGGACATCACGAGCCGCTGCTTCGCGTACACGTGTCACACGCTGCTGCCCGAGGCCCTCGAGGTGTGGTCGGTCGACATCCTCGGCCGGCTGCTGCCGCGCCACCTGGAGATCATCTACCGCATCAACGACGAGTTCCTGGAGTCGGTGCGCGAGCGCTTCCCCGGCGACGAAGACCGGGTGCGACGCATGTCGATCATTCAGGAGAACCCCCGCGCGGTGCGGATGGCGTATCTGGCGACGGTCGTCGGCACGAAGGTCAACGGCGTCGCCGAGCTGCACTCCCAGCTGCTGCGCGACAAGGTGCTGCCGGACTTCAGCGAGATGTGGCCGGAGAAGTTCACCAACGTCACCAACGGCATCACCCCGCGCCGCTTCCTGCGCCTGTCGAACGGGCGCCTGTCCGACCTCATCACCGAGACCATCGGCGAGGGCTGGGAGACCGACCTGGAGCGGCTGCGCGAACTCGAGCCGTACGCCGACGACGCCGCGTTCCGGCAGCGCTTCCGCGACGTCAAGGAGGCGAACAAACACCGCCTGCGCGACCTGCTCATCACGCGTGACAACTTCGCGTTGCCGCAGGGCCAGATGATCGACGTCATGGTCAAGCGCCTGCACGAGTACAAGCGCCAGATGCTCAAGCTGCTGCACATCGTCACGCTGTACGAGGGCCTGAGCACCGGTCGCCTGACCCCCGAGCAGGTGACGCCGCGCACCTTCGTCTTCGGCGCGAAGGCGGCGCCGGGCTACTTCATGGCCAAGGAGATCATCGCCCTCATCAACGCGGTGGGAAAGACGATCAACGCCGACGATCGTTTCAACGAGATCCTCACGGTCGCCTTCCCGGCGAACTACAACGTCACGCTCGCCGAGAAGCTCATCCCGGCCGCCGACCTGTCCGAGCAGATCTCGCTCGCCGGCAAGGAGGCCTCCGGTACCGGCAACATGAAGTTCGCGCTCAACGGCGCCCTGACGATCGGCACCGACGACGGCGCGAACGTCGAGATCCGCCAGCTCGTCGGCGACGACAACTTCTTCCTCTTCGGCATGAGCGAGCCGGAGGTCGCCGCGCTCGGCGAGCAGGGCTACGTGCCGCGCTCGTTCTACGAGGGCAACGACGACCTGCGCCGCGCCATCGACCTCATCGCCAGCGGCGCGTTCACCGACCGCGACGGCTCCAAGGCGTGGACGGTGGTCGGCGACCTGCTGAACAACGACCGGTTCATGGTGCTCGCCGACTACGCGTCGTACATCGAGGCGCAGGGCCGGGTCGACGCCGCGTACGCCGACTACGAGTCGTGGACGCGGTCGGCGATCCTCAACGTCGCCCGCTGCGGCTTCTTCAGCTCCGACCGGTCGATGCACGACTACATGGCCCGCATCTGGGGCATCGGCCAGGGCTGACCTGCGTCGTTACCGTCGCAAGGAGGCCCGGGGGCCCGGGGGCCCGGGGGCCCGGGGAGTCGATGACTCTCCGGGCCTTTCGCCGTTACGTGGGCAGGCCCTCGACGTGCAGTTCGCCGTCTTCGAAGCGGGCCGGGAGCCGGGCCGTGATCGCCTGCCACGGCAGCGGGCCGTAGACGTGCGGGAACAGCTCGTCGGCGTCGGGGGCGGGCTCCCAGCGCACCGGTGCGCCCGCCTGCTCGCAGGTGGCCAGGTCGACGACGAGCACGACGAGAGGGTCGCTGACATCGGCGTAGAAGCGGGTCGCGACCCCGGGCAGCTGGGCGGGGGTGCACAGGTGGATGAACCCGGCGTCCTCCAGGCGCAGGCCGTGGCTGGAGAGCCGGTACTCCCCCGCCGCCTCTTCACGGCGCAACTCGGGTTCGGTCGTCAGGTGCAGCGCGAGCATGCCGGCCAGCCTGACAGGTCGCCGTGCCCGGGGTGGCGCCCGGGATCGGGGCCGCGCCTCGTTAGGCTGATCCTTCGTCCGTCTCCCGATCGAGCAAGAGGGTCGTCATGCAGCAATACCTCGACCTCATGACCCGCATCCTCGACGAGGGGGTGGAGCGCGGCGACCGCACCGGCACCGGCACGCTCTCGGTCTTCGGCCATCAGATGCGCTTCGACCTGCGCGACGGCTTTCCCGCGCTGACGACCAAGAAGCTGCACCTGCGCTCGATCGTCGGCGAGCTCATCTGGTTCCTGCGCGGCGACACCAACGTGGTCTGGCTGCACGAGCACGGCATCACCATCTGGGACGAATGGGCCGATGCCGACGGCGAGCTCGGCCCCGTGTACGGGCATCAGTGGCGCTCGTGGCCCGCACCCGACGGCCGCACCATCGACCAGATCGCCGGCGTCGTCGACTCGATCCGGCGCAACCCGAGTTCGCGACGGCACATCGTCTCCGCGTGGAACGTCGCCGAGGTCGACGACATGGCGCTGCCGCCCTGCCACACGATGTTCCAGTTCTACGTGGCGCCCGACCCGCGCGACCCTGCGGGCGCGCCGGACCGGCTCAGCTGCCAGCTGTACCAGCGCAGCGCCGACGTCTTTCTCGGCGTGCCGTTCAACATCGCCTCGTACGCGCTGCTGACGCACATGGTCGCGCAGGTCACCGGCCTGGGGGTGGGCGACTTCGTGCACACCTTCGGCGACGCGCACCTCTACCTCAACCACCTCGAGCAGGCCCGGCTACAGCTGACCCGCGAGCCGCGGCCGCTGCCGACGCTGCGGCTCAACGCCGACCGGCGCCGGTTGGAGGACTTCGAGATCGACGACGTCGAGGTGCTCGCCTACGACCCGCACCCGGGCATCAAGGCTCCGATCGCGGTATGAGCGCGGCCACCGGCTCCGGCCCGCTGGTCGTGGCGGTCGCCATCGTCTCGGCCGAGGGCGTGCTCGGAGACGGTGCCGACCAGCCCTGGCACCTGCGCGAAGACCAGCGGCGCTTCAAGGAATTGACCCGCGGGCACCCGGTGATCGTGGGCCGTGCGACGTTCGAGACGTTCGGCGGCGTGCTGCCGGGGAGGCCGAACGTCGTCGTCACCCGCGACCGCACCTGGTCGGCGCCGGGCGCGCACGTCGCCCACGACCCGCACGAGGCACTGGCGCTGGCCGCCACCCTGCCGGGCGGCGACGAGCGCATCAGCGTCATCGGCGGCGGCCAGATCTACGCCGCCCTGCTGCCGCAGACCGACGTCGTCGAGCTCACCGAGGTCGACGCCTCGGCCCGTGGCTCGGTCAGCTTTCCCGACCTGCCGGACACCCAGTGGCGCCAGACCCGCCGTGACGACAGGCTCGCCTTCGCCTTCGTCACCTACGAGCGGCGCTGACGCGAACGCTGGGCGACCGGCCCTTGTCGCACGACCGAAATCTGTACGAAACTCCCATGATCGCGGCTGCGGTAAGCTGCCCGACCAGTTGCCAACGACTGTGGGAGATGTGCCGTGCAGGTGCAGTGGTGGGGAATCATCCCGTTCGCCCTCATGCTCGGCTCGATCGCCGTGGCGCCCTTGTTGCCGGCGACGAAACACCGTTGGGAGGACCAGCGGGTGCAGCTCGCGGTGGCCCTCCTGCTCGGGCTGCCGGTGGCGCTGTGGTTTCTCGTCGCCGGCGAGGGCGCGTCGGTCGTGCACGCGCTCGTGGAGTACGGGCAGTTCATCAGCCTGCTGCTCGCGCTGTTCGTCATCTCCGGGGGCATCTTCCTCGCCGGTGACCTCGAGGCGACGCCGAAGGTCAACACGGCCTTCCTCGCCGCGGGTGGCGTGCTGGCCAGCTTCATCGGCACCACCGGCGCCGCGATGCTGCTCATCCGACCGATCCTCAACACGAACTCCGAACGCACGCACCGCGCCCACACGGTGATCTTCACGATCTTCATCGTCGCCAACTGCGGCGGGCTGCTCACGCCCCTCGGCGACCCGCCGCTGTTCCTCGGCATGCTGCGCGGCGTGCCGTTCACGTGGACTTTCGGGCTGGTGGTCGAGTGGGCGTTCGTCAACGCGATGCTGCTCATCGGCTACTACGCCCTCGAACGACGGCTGCACGCGAGTGAGCCGGCGGCGGCCCTCACAGCCGATCACACCGACGTCCAGCCGCTGCGAGTGCGCGGGATCGTCCACTTCGTCTACCTCGCGATCATCGTCGCCGCCGTCGCCTTCGCCCCGTCGGTCGACGTGCACGCCATCGAGGAGGGGCACGCGAGCCTGGCCGCGTGGATCCCCGTGCGCGAGATCATCATGATCGGCACCGCCGCGCTCTCCTTCATCACCGGCCCCCGGCGGGCCCGGTTCGTCGACAACGACTTCCAGTGGGGGCCGATCCTCGAGGTCGCGGCCCTGTTCATCGGGATCTTCCTGACGATGATTCCCGCGCTGCGCTACCTGGGTCAGGTGGCGCCCGAGCTGCCGCTGAACCGGGTGACGTTCTTCGTCTTCACCGGCGGGCTGTCGGCCGTGCTCGACAACGCTCCCACGTACGCGACATTCTTCGAGATGGCCGGCCAACTCGGCGGCGAGCCGGCCGTCGCCGGAGTCTACGAACCGTACCTGGTCTCGATCAGCGTCGGTGCCGTCTTCTGCGGAGCCATCACCTACATCGGCAACGGCCCGAACTTCATGGTCAAGGCCGTCGCCGAGAACCGCGGCGTCGACATGCCCAGCTTCGGCGGCTACGTCGTGCGCGCCTTCCAGCACCTCGTGCCGGTGCTCGCCGCGATGGCCCTGATCTTCCTCACCGGCGTGCTGTGGGCCCAGGCGCTCGGCGTCGCGCTCACCGCCGCGCTCATCGCCGTCGCGGCGGCGCGGGTGCTGGCGGCCCGGCGACTGGAGGCCGCGGCTGCTCCTGGCGAGCAGCGCGCGCCGAGCGCCTAGGAGCGCCTAGGAAGCGCTAGGAGCCGGTCGGGTCGGGAGCCGGCGGCTCGTAGAAGACCTCGTGGTGCACGTGGGCGGGGTCGGCACCCAGTTCGCCGAGCACGTGACGCGCGGCGAGCACGAGGCCGGCCGGGCCGCACAGGTACCACTCGTCGGCCCTGCCCGTCGGCCCCGCGGGCGCGAACTCGGCCAGCACAGCCGCCAGCCGGCGATCGTCGAGGCGCCCGCTGAGCAGGTCCGACTCCCCCGGCTCCCGGGAGTAGGCGTAGCCGACCCGCAGGCGGCCAGGGTGCTCGTGCGCCAGCTGCGCGAGCTCGTCGCGAAACATGACCGACGCGCGGTCGCGGTTGCCGTAGACCAGAGTCACCGTGTCGCCGGGGCGCTCGAGCGCGGCCGTGACGATCGACAGCACCGGCGTGATGCCCGAGCCGGCCGCGATCGCCACGTGGTGCCGCGGGGCGGCCTCGTCCTGGCCGGGCAGCACGAACTCGCCCATCGGCTCGACGACCTCGATCTCGTCGCCGGGCGCGACCCGCTCGCGCAGCCACGTCGACATCAGGCCCCCGTCGACGAGCCCGGAGGCGACGCGCAACTCGCCGCGCTGCGCGGCCTGGCGCGGCGAGAGACAGATCGAGTAGTCGCGGCGCACGTCCTGGTCCCCGATCTGCGCGCGCAGCGTGACGTGCTGCCCGGCCCGGAACACGTACCGCGGCGCGAGTTCCGGCGGCACGCCGAGGGTGAGGGCCACCGATCGCTGCGTGAGCCGGTCCAGCGCGCGCACGACGAGCGGGTGCGCCTGCGGGCGCCGGCGCACCGGCCGGGAGATCAACGCCATCGGCTCCTCCTGATGCTCGCTATTCGTGGCGCGGCCCCGCAGCAGCACCGTTGCGCTCGACGCCGGCCATGTACTGCGGCATGAGCGCCTCGTAGTCGGACCAGGCGACCGCCTCGACCGGTGCGTCCGCGAGCACCGCGGCGAACCGCGCCAGGTAGTACTCCCACCCGGGCCCGACCATATCGACCGGCACATGCGACGTGATCACCTGGGCGAACCGCAGCGTCGTTGTGTCACCGGTCTGCGACAACCGCAGTTCGAGGGTCCAGGCCTGGTCCGGGTCGGGCGGGTCGCTGCGCACCCGGAGCCGGTGCGGCGGGTCGCACGCCTCGATGATGTGTGGCTCGGTTGATACATCGTCGCCCTCGGCGGTCATCCGGAAGCCGACGCGCCCGGTGGCCGGGTCGCCCTCCCACTCGCCGATCCAACGCGCCATGCGCTCCGGTTCGGTGAGCGCCCGCCACACGGTGTCGATGTCGGCGCGGAAGGTGCGGTAGAGCACCAGGTGCTCCTCGCCCGCGTGGTCGGGGTGTGTGTCGGACTCGCGGCGTCCGGTGATCTCGATCATGCGCTGTTCTCCTGGTGGTCGGTCTCCTGGGCCGTGGCGGGCGCAGCCCCGGCCCGCGGGTCATGGGCGCATTGGTAACGCACTGGTCACCGCTCGACAAGCACCGGTCCGCGCAGCGATCGCCGGGCAGGCACCTCGCCGCGCCGATCGATGCCGATGTCACGATGGGCGAATGAGTCCTTCTGAGGAGCACCGGCCCGGCCACGCGGGGTGCAATTGCGACGACTCCGGCTCCGCCGGCAGCACCGGGCACAGCCATGCCGGACCGCTCGCCGACGCCTCGGTGCGGCGGGCGCGACCCACCGATGCCCCGGCCGTCGGGATCGTGCAGCTGCAGGCCATGCGCACCGACTACGCGCCCGTGCTGCCTCCGGCGGCGATGGCCGCGCTCGGCGCACTCGACGAGGCCGACCTCGCTCGCACGTGGCGCGACTCGCTGCAGTCACCCCCGAGCCCGCGGCACCGGCTCCTCGTCGCGTGCGCCGGCGATCAGGTCGTCGGGCTGGCGGCCTTCGGCCCCAGCGACGACCGGGACGCCGACCCCGAGACCGCCGACCTCGAGACGCTCGCCGTGCACCCGCGCGCCCGCGGCCAGGGGCACGGGTCGCGGCTGCTCAACGCCGCCGTCGACGAGGCGCGCGCCGCCGGATTCACCTGGCTCACGACGTGGGTGCCTCTGGACCTGCCGCAGATGCGCGCCTTCGTGCAGGCCGCCGGGTTCGGCCCCGACCGCGCCCGCCGCCAGCGCGCCGTCGACCCCGACGGAGGCACCCTCATGGAGGTGCGGCTCGGCACGTCCCTCGCGGAGCGGCCCGAGAATTCCGAGAGCCCCGAGACCTCCAAGACACCCGAATCTCCCGACACACCCGAGGATCCCGGAGCCGGCTCGAGGTGACACGTTTCTACCGCGGCCGGCATCGACCAGGGGCAGCCCCCGGCTCCGGCGGCTCAAGCGGCGGCCCCGCTCCCGACTCCGGCATCGGCGAGCCGCCCACCGACGGTGACGCGAACGCCACGATCCGCCAGGCCCTTTCGGTCGGCGTGGCGACCGGCGCCTACGGCATCAGCTTCGGCGCCCTGTCCGTCGCGTCCGGGCTCGACGTGTGGCAGACGATCGCGCTGTCGGCGCTGATGTTCACCGGCGGCTCCCAGTTCGCCTTCGTCGGCGTGCTCGGAGCCGGTGGCTCCGGGGCCTCGGCGATCGCCACCGCCTCCCTGCTCGGGGTGCGCAACGGGCTGTACGGCCTGGAGATCGGCCGCATCCTGGGGTTGCGCGGCTGGCGCCGGTTGCTGGGTGCGCACCTGACCATCGACGAGTCGACGGCGGTCTGCGTCGGGCAGCCCGACGCCCGGCGGCGCAGCATCGGGTTCTGGTGGACCGGCTGGTCGGTGTTCGTGCTGTGGAACCTCACGACCGCTGTCGGTGCCCTGCTCGGCGACGCGATGGGCGACCCGCGCACCTACGGTCTGGACGCCGCCGCGGCCGCCGCCTTCTGCGCGCTGCTGTGGCCGCGCCTGCAGAACCGCCTCACCGGCGCCGTCGCCCTCGGAGCGCTCCTCGTCGCCGTCGCCCTGTCGGCCGTGCTGCCCGCCGGCGTGCCCGTACTCGTCGCCGCGCTCGTCGCGCTCGTCGGCCTGCGCGAGCCCGCCGCGCCCGCATCACCCCCCGCAACCACCGCATCCAACGAGGACCCGGTCACATGAGCACCTGGGCCACCGTGCTCGTGGCGTGCGCGCTCGCGTACGGGCTCAAGCTCGCCGGCTACGTCATCCCGCCCCGGCTGCTCGCCGCGCCCCGAGTGCGGCGCGTCACGGCGCTGCTGCCGGTCGCGCTGCTCGCCGCCCTCGTCGGCGTGCAGACGTTCGTGGCGAGCGCCGACCAGGCCGGGCCGCTGGCCCTCGACTCGCGCGCGGCCGCCGTGGTCGTGGCGGTCGCCGCGCTGCTGCTGCGGGCTCCCTTCATCGTCGTCGTGCTCCTCGGCGCGGCCACCGCCGCCGGGCTGCGAGCCCTCGGGCTGGGATGACCGGGAGACGCTCATCACGGTGTCGTGACAATTCCCGACGGCACTGGGGTGCTGCACCCACACTCCGGCCTCCGGGTTTAGTCTCTGGTGGTTGTCATCCCCTGCTCAGGTATGCCGAGTAGGGGCCCCTGACGCGGCCCACAGGAGCGGCACATGACAGTGGACAGCGACGTCCGGAAGATCCGGACCGACCGTGATCGCCCACCGGTCGCCGTCGTGGAGCCGGCGACGATCACGGCCCGCACGAAGATCGTCTTCGTCGTGATCGCGATCCTCGCCGCCGTCGGGTGGACGATGCTCGCCATCGTGCGCGGTGAGCACGTCAGCTCGATGTGGTTCGTGCTCGCCGCCGTCGGCAGCTACCTCATCGCCCTGCGGTTCTACGCGACGTTCATCGAGCGCAAGCTCCTCAAGCCCGACGACACCCGCGCGACCCCCGCGGAGATCCACGACAACGGCAAGGACTTCATGCCCACGGACCGCCGGGTCCTGTTCGGGCACCACTTCGCCGCGATCTCCGGAGCCGGTCCGCTCGTCGGCCCCGTGCTCGCCTCCCAGATGGGCTACCTGCCCGGCACGCTGTGGATCATCTTCGGCGTCATCCTCGCCGGCGCCGTGCAGGACTACATGGTGCTGCACTTCTCGATGCGCCGGAACGGCCGGAGCCTGGGGCAGATGGCCCGCGACGAACTCGGCCCGGTCGGCGGGTGGGCCGCGATCGTCGGCGTGCTGACGATCATGATCATCCTCATCGCGGTGCTCGGCGTCGTCATCATCGGCGCCCTCGCCGAGAGCGCCTGGGCGGTCTTCTCGATCGCGATGACGATCCCGATCGCGCTGTTCATGGGCGTCTACCTGCGCATCCTGCGCCCGGGCAAGGTCAGCGAGGTCTCCACGATCGGCGTCGCGCTGCTGCTGCTGGCGATCATCGGCGGCAAGTGGGTCGCCGACTCGGCCACGCTGGCTCCGATCTTCACGCTCGACAAGCCGACCCTGGCGATCTGCCTGGCGGTCTACGGTTTCGCCGCCTCGGTGCTGCCGGTGTGGCTGCTGCTGGCCCCACGCGACTACCTGTCGACGTTCATGAAGGTCGGCACGATCG
This sequence comes from Piscicoccus intestinalis NBRC 104926, assembly GCF_001515525.1. Lineage (GTDB taxonomy): Bacteria > Actinomycetota > Actinomycetes > Actinomycetales > Dermatophilaceae > Kineosphaera > Kineosphaera intestinalis. The sequence continues at coordinate 18,281 of NZ_BCNQ01000006.1, forward strand.
CCCTGCTGGCCCTGGCGATCCTGCTGGTCAACCCTGAAATCCAGATGCCGGCCGTCACGCACTTCGCGCTCGACGGCACCGGCCCGGCGTTCGCCGGCCAGCTGTTCCCGTTCCTGTTCATCACGATCGCCTGCGGGTCGATCTCGGGCTTCCACGCGCTGATCTCCTCCGGCACGACGCCCAAGCTGCTGGAGAAGGAGAGCCAGGCCCGGGTCATCGGCTACGGCGGCATGCTCACCGAGAGCTTCGTGGCGATCATGGCGCTGGTCGCGGCCTGCATCCTCGACCAGCACCTGTACTTCGCGATGAACGCGCCCGCGGCGGCCACCGGGATGGGCCAGGCCGTACCGACTCCGGAGACGGCGGCCGCGTACACGAACGGGCTGCACCTGATCAACCAGGCCGGGCAGCGGATCCCCGACGTCGACCCGAGCATGTTCGCGCAGGCGGCCGCCGACATCGAGGAGCACTCGATCATCTCCCGCACCGGCGGCGCGCCGACCCTGGCGATGGGCATGGCCGAGGTGATGAGCCGCATCCCGCTGCTCGGTGACAAGGCCTTCTGGTACCACTTCGCGGTGATGTTCGAGGCGCTGTTCATCCTCACGACCATCGACGCCGGCACCCGAGTGGCTCGGTTCATGTTCTCCGACGCGATCGGCAACATCCCCGGCCTCGGCAAGTTCAAGGACGCCTCCTGGCGCGGCGGCGCCTGGCTGTGCTCGGCGATCGTCGTCGTCGCGTGGGGCTCGATCCTCTACATGGGCGTCACCGACCCGCTGGGGGGCATCAACATGCTGTTCCCGCTGTTCGGCATCGCCAACCAGCTGCTCGCCGGCATCGCGCTGTGCGTCGTGTTCACGATCACGATGAAGAAGGGCCTGTTCAAGTGGGCCTGGGTGCCCGGGCTGCCGCTGTTCTTCGTCATCCTCGTGACGATGACCGCGTCGTTCCAGAAGATCTTCAGCTCCGACCCGAAGATCGGCTACTGGTCGCTGCGCAACGCGGCGATCGCCGCCCGCGACAGCGGCGCGCAGAGCTTCCAGGCGGCCCGCACGCCCGAGCAGATGGATGTCGTCATCCGCAACACGTTCGTGCAGGGCACGCTGTCGATCGTCTACGCGGTGCTCGTGCTCGTCGTGCTGCTCGTGACGCTCTACGTCTCGTTCAAGGCGCTGCGCGCCGGCGGGCTGCCCACCAGCGAGGAGGAGCCGGTGCCCTCGCGGATCTTCGCGCCGCGCAGCTTCGTCGCCACGCCCGCGGAGAAGGAGGTCCTGCAGGAGTGGAAGGACGCCGGGCTCGAACCGACTCCGGTGCGGGCGCACCATTGATGCCGCAGCGATCGAGCGGGGCCGTCGGCGCGGGGCGTCGGCGGCCCCGGCCGTCGGCAGCGCCCCAGCTGTCGGCTGCGGACGCTGCGTCGACGGCGGGCGTGGGTGTGGCGCATGATGTGACCATGTCGCAGCTGCTCGCCTCGGCCCGCCGCACCGCCTCCGTTGTGCGGTGGTACTGGCGCGGCATCACCGGCGCCGACGCCTACGAGCGCTACGTCGACCACCTGCGCCGCACACACCCCGACTCCCCCATCCCCAGCGAGAAGCAGTTCTGGCGCGACAAGTACGCCGAGATGGAGCGCAACCCCACCACCCGCTGCTGCTGACCCGCCCCACTCGGCCGCCCCCCATCTGGCCGAAGGCTGCCCTTTCGGTCGAGGGCTAGGACTTCAGCACGAGCCCTCGACCGAAAGGGCAGCCTTCGGCCCTTCGTGACTGGGCTCTATCCACAGGTCGCCCACCGTCGGGGCGATGATCCACAGGGAGGCCGTGGGGTCGCGCGGGCCGGGTGGTCCGGGGCTCATTCTCGGGTTCATGTCGATCTCTGTTCCCCCGCCTCTGCCCAACGTCATCCTGGCCCGGAATCACCCGGCGGCGCAGATCCGCGCCGAGCTCCGAGCCGGACGGCTGCGACGAATCAGTCGCGGCGCGTATCTCCTGACGTCCGGCCCGGGCGAGCGATGGCAGGCCGATCTCGACACGCACCTCGGTCGATGCCTCGCGCTCACAACTCGGCTGGGCGACGAGGCGGTGCTCACCGACCTCTCCGCCGCGGCCGTGCACGGCCTCTGGGTACCCTCGCTCGCCGGGGCCAAGGTACATGTCGGGCTGACCGCACACGCTCATCAGTCGGCTCGACAGCTCGACCATCAGCGTCACCGCATCCGCATCACCACGGACGACGTCGTCGAGGTGAACGGGCTCCGTGTGACATCCATCCGGCGCACGGTGGTCGACTGCGCCCGCACGCTACCGGCTCCGTGGGCGTTGGCGGTGGCCGATTGCGGCATGCGTCGCCTCATCGAAGCGGACCGCACCCGACCGGAACCAGCGCGTGAGGCGAGCGCCACCCTGCGCTCGGAGTGGATCGCGATGCTGGAAGAGGAATGCTCCCCGCGGGGCCGGGCTCAGGCCCGGGCGATCCTGACGGCGGCCGATCCACTCAGCGAGTCCCCCAACGAATCCCGGGCTCGCTGCCTCACCTTGGGGCGGGGCCTGCCGCAGCCGACGCTGCAGTACCCGGTGCAGACCCACCTCGGCACATTCTTCACCGACCTCGCGTTCAAGTTCCCGACCCGCGAAACGACCTACATCGTGCATCTCGAGGTCGACGGAGTCGGTAAGTACACCTCGGGGACGACGCTGGTTCGTGAGAAGTCGCGGGAAGACGCGATCCGATCGCCCACCAGCGTGGTCGTCCGCGCCGTCAGCGACGACCTCCACCCCAGCGCGGCGACGGCGTTCCTGGACCGCCTCGCCAGCCAGATCCCGGCCTCCCACCGCCGCCACCTGACGCCCAACCCCCTCCTAGCGTCCCCCGTCCTCTGGCCGACGGCTGCCCTTTCGGTCGAAGGCTAGGACTGCAGCACGAGCCCTCGACCGAAAGGGCAGCCTTCGGCCGAGTGGGGGGGCCAGGCTGGGGCGAGGCTCTTACAGGTCCAGGTAGTGCTCCAGGCCGACCGTCAGGCCGGGGTGGCTGGTGACGCCGCGGACGCCTTCGAGCACACCGGGCATGAAGCTGACGCGGTCGAAGGAGTCGTGCCGGATCGTCAGGGCCTCGCCCTCGGCGCCGAACAGCACCTCCTGGTGCGCGACGAGGCCCCGCTGACGCACCGCGTGCACGCGGATGCCGTCGACGTCCGCACCCCGCGCGCCGCCCGGGTCGTGGGCCGTCGCGTCGGGCACCGCCCCTAGACCAGCCTCCCGGCGGGCCTCGGCGATGAGGCGGGCCGTGCGCGCCGCCGTGCCCGACGGCGCGTCGACCTTGGCCGGGTGGTGCAGCTCGATGACCTCGACCGACTCGTAGAACCGGGCGGCCTGGCGGGCGAAGCTCATCATGAGAATCGCGCCGATCGCGAAGTTCGGGGCGATGAGCACCCCGACTCCGGGCTGCTCGTGCAGCGCCTGCCGCACGGTCGAGAGCCGCTCGTCGTCCCAGCCCGTGGTGCCGACGACGACGTTGACGCCGCGGGCCACGCAGTGCAGCACGTTGCCGGGCGAGGCGTCGGGCACGCTGAACTCGACGACCACCTGCGCGCCGCTCAGGTCACCGAGGTCGTCGCCGGCGTCGAACCGGCCCACGAGCTCCATGTCGTCGGCGCCCTCGACGGCCTGGCATACCGTCGAGCCCATCCGCCCGGCCGCCCCGATCACTGCTACCCGAATGCGTTCGCTCACGGCGGCCAGCCTAGACGCTGCCGCGCCCGGACACCGGAGTCGGTGCCCGGGCGCAGCAGGTGAACCTCAGTGCCCCGCGGGCCGGTCCGAGTCGTGCTCGACGTGCTCGGGCACGATGACGGGCCGCAGCCGCGCCCACAGCATGAATGCGCCGCCGACGACGAGCAGCAGCACGCCGATGAGCAGGTTCGCGTTGATGTCGCCGGTCTTCTCCGGAGCCTGACCGCCGGGCATAAAGCTGTAGACGGTCAGGATCGCGCCGTAGATCGCGAGCAGCAGCCCGATGAAGTTGCGGATGTCGAAGGCGCCGGCCGTGTGCCGGCCCTGCTTGCCGGGTGAGGTGCTCATGGTGGGCCTCCGATCAGAAGAGCGCGTTGAGGATGACGACCATCACCAGGGCGATGATGGCCAAGGGCACGGTGCGTTGGAAGACGGGCAAGGTCGCCTCGTGCGGGTCGACGAGCGATTCCTTCGGTGTCTCCGAGTACACCAGGCCCACCAGCTGGGAGGCGGGTTTGGGCTTGGTCACCATCGTCACCGCCACGCTGACGACGATGTCGACGACGAACGCGGTCGACGCCGCGACGAACGCCAGGCCCTGGCCGGGCAGGGTGAACAGCCCGCCGAAGGTCGAGGCGCTCCACAGCGCGATCGCCGACAGCGTGCCCGCGACCAGGCCGGTCCAGCCGGCGGTCGGGGTCATCCGCCGCCAGAACATACCGAGGATGAACGTCGCGAACAGCGGCGCGTTGAAGAAGCCGAACAGCGTCTGCAGGTAGTCCATGACGTTGCCGAAATTGCCGGCGATGAGCGCGGTGAAGATCGCGATGACGGTCGCGGCGATCGTCGCCAACCGCCCGATGCCCAGGTAGTAGCCGTCCTCGCGGTCCTTGACGACGTACGCCTGCCACAGGTCGTAACTGAACACCGTGTTGAACGCCGAGATGTTCGCCGCCATACCGGCCATGAACGCGGCGAGAAGCCCCGCGATCGCCAGGCCGAGCAGGCCGTTGGGCAGCACGTCACGCATGAGGTAGAGCAACGCGTCGTTGTAGGCCACGCCGCCGCCCGAAGCACCGCCGGCCACTGTTTCACCGGCCTTGACCTGCATGATCTCGCTGACGAGCACCGCGGCGACCATACCGGGCACGATCGTGATGAACGGCACGAACATCTTCGGGAAGGCGCCGATGATCGGCGTCTTGCGGGCCGCGGAGATCGACTCGCTGGCCATCGCGCGCTGCACCTCGACGAAGTTCGTCGTCCAGTACCCAAACGAGAGCACGAAGCCGAGACCGAAGACGATGCCGAAGATCGACCAGAACGGGCTGTCGAAGCCCGACAACGCCTGCCCGGGCCAGGAGTTCAGCTGCAGGTCGGCGGCCGGCACGTCGGGGTGGGCGGCGGCGAACTGGGTGATCCTCTCCTCCATGCCCGACCAGCCGCCGACACGGTGCAGACCGATGATCGTCAGCGGAGCCAGCGCGGCGACGATGACGAAGAACTGCAGCACCTCGTTGTAGATCGCCGCCGACAGGCCGCCGAGGGTGATGTAGGAGAGCACGACGGCGGCCGCGACGATGAGCGCCACCCACTGCGGCCAGCCGAGCAGCGCATGCACGATCGAGGCGAGCAGGAAGAGGTTGACGCCGGCGATGAGCAGCTGCGCGACCGCGAACGACAGGGCGTTGACCAGGTGGGCCCCCGGGCCGAACCGGCGCAGCATGAACTCGGGCACCGAGCGCACCTTCGAGCCGTAGTAGAACGGCATCATCACGACGCCGAGGAACAGCATCGCGGGGATCGCGCCGACCCAGAAGTAGTGCACGGTCGGGATGCCGAGCTCGGCACCGGTCGCCGACATACCCATGATCTCGACGGCACCGAGGTTGGCCGACACGAACGCCAGACCCGTCACCCAGGCCGGCAACGAGCGGCCCGAGAGGAAGAAGTCGATGGAGTCCGAGACCTGGCGGCGGGCCATGAAGCCGATGCCGAGCACGAAGACGAAGTAGATGGCGACGAGGAGATAGTCGATCGCGTTCGCTTGGATGATCGTGTCCTGCGCCGCCACCACGGCCGGCAGGGCCGGAACCGCGGTCGCTGACGAGAGGGTCATGTTCTCTCCGAATCTGTGAGACGGGCGACGGTGCACCGTGGTGACGCGCACGCGCGGCAGCGCACACGCTACGCCGCGGTCCGCCTCCCCGCGGCCACCGACGGCCCAGGTAACCAGTCCGTGTCCGAACAGTTACCAGCAGGTTCACCGTCGACCACGGCTTCTGTGCGATCCCGCGGCCGCGCCGTAACACCCACCCGAAACCGCGTCGCGCAGTACTGTGACGGCGGGCCCTTCCCGCGACGGAGCGCAATTAACACGAGCGGTCCCGTGTCGAGGCCATTAGTCCCTGCCGGAGGCTCGGCGCCCCGGCTTACCGTTCGGGCACGCAGCATCTGCCCCTTTTCTTCGACAACGACGACGGATTAAGGACGACGATGGTCGATCAGAGCGACCCCCGGGTCTCCCCCAACCGAGACATCACCCGCCTCCCCGACCTGGCCGCCTCCGCCGGGCGAGTCGCCCCGGTACGCAACCGCATGCCGGTGTACGTCGACCTGCTGCCCCCGTGCAACGCGGGCTGTCCGGCCGGCGAGAACATCCAGGAATGGCTGCGGCTCATCAAGGCCGGTGAGGCGGAGGCCGCGTGGCGGCAGCTGACCGCCGACAACCCGTTCCCGGCCATCCACGGCCGCGTCTGCTACCACCCGTGCGAGACGGCCTGCAACCGGGCGGCCCTCGACTCCGCGATCTCCATCCACGCGGTGGAGCGCTACCTCGGCGACCTGGCCATCGAGAAGGGCTGGCGCTTCCAGGCGCCGGCGCGCGAGTCCGGGCACCGGGTGCTCGTCGTCGGCGGCGGTCCGTCGGGTCTGTCCGCCGCCTACCACCTGCGCCGCGCCGGCCACGAGGTCGAGATCCGCGACTCGGCGCCCGCCCCCGGCGGCATGATGCGCTACGGCATCCCCGAGTACCGGCTCCCCCGCGACGTGCTCGACAACGAGATCGCCCGGCTCGTGCACCTCGGGGTGCGCATCGTCACCGACCACACGGTCACCGACCTGCTCGCCGAGCAGCTCGAGGGCGGGTTCGACGCGGCGTTCGTCGCGGTCGGGGCCCACCTGAGCAAGCGCGTCGACATCCCGGCCCGCGACGCCGGCAAGGTCGTCGACGCCGTCGACTTCCTGCGCGACGTCGCCTCCGGTGAGCGCCCGGTGCTCGGCCGCCGCGTCGCGGTCTACGGCGGCGGCAACACCGCGATGGACGCCGCCCGCGTCGCCCGGCGCCTGGGCGCCGAGGAGAGCATGGTCGTCTACCGGCGCACCCGTGAGCAGATGCCGGCGCACGCCGCCGAGGCCGACGAGGCCGAGGCCGAGGGCATCACGATGAACTGGCTGCGCACGATCACCGAGGTCGACGACGACCTGACGGTCGAGATCATGGAGCTCGACGAGAACGGCAAACCGCGCCCCACCGGCCGCTTCGAGAAGCTCGAGGCCGACACCGTCATCCTCGCCCTCGGCCAGGAGGCCGACACGAAGTTCATGCACCAGATCCCCGGGCTGCGCTTCGACCAGGACGTCGTGCAGGTCGATCCGCGCACGCTGATGACCGACGTCCCCGGCATCTTCGCCGGCGGCGACGCGGTGCCCAGCGAGCGCACGGTGACCGTCGGGGTCGGGCACGGCAAGAAGGCCGCCCGCAGCATCGACGCCTACCTCAACTCCGCGCCGCTGCCCGAGAAGAACAAGCACCCGATCGTCGAGCTCGACGACCTGCACCTGTGGTATTTCGGCGACCACAAGCAGGGCGCCCAGCCCGAGCTCGACCCGAGCGCCCGCGTCAGCGACTTCGAGGAGGTCGTCGGCGGCTTCGACGCCGACGAGGCGACCACCGAGGCGTGGCGCTGCCTGAGCTGCGGCAACTGCATCGAGTGCGACGGCTGCCTGGGCGCCTGCCCGGAAGACGCGGTCATCAAGCTCGGCAAGGGCTTCCGCTACCGCTACGACTACGCCAAGTGCACCGGCTGCGGCACGTGCTACGAGCAGTGCCCCGTGCACGCGATCGACATGGTCGTGGAGGGCCGTCCCGACCTCCCGCTCACCGGACCCGGCGCGCGCCGCGACGCGGCCCCGACGCAGACAGGCAACTGACATGACCCAGGCGATCATGGACGGAAACGGCGCCGCCGCTTCCGTCGCGTACCGGCTCAACGAGCTGTGCAGCATCTACCCGATCACCCCGAGTTCGACGATGGCCGAACTCGCCGACGAGTGGTCGGCGCTGAAGCTGAAGAACGTGTGGGGCACCATCCCCAGCGTCATGGAGATGCAGTCGGAGGCGGGCGCCGCGGGCGCGATGCACGGCGCGCTGCAAGGCGGGGCGCTGAGCACGACGTTCACGGCCAGCCAGGGCCTGCTGCTGATGATCCCGAACATGTACAAGATCGCGGGCGAGCTGACGAGCACGGTCTTTCATGTGGCCGCGCGCTCGCTGGCGACCCAGGGTCTGTCGATCTTCGGTGACCACCAGGACGTCATGGCCGTGCGCCAGACCGGTTTCGCGCTGCTGGCCAGCGCGTCGGTGCAGGAGGCGCACGACCTCGCGGCCGTCGCGCAGCTGGCGACCCTGCGGTCGCGGGTGCCGTTCCTGCACTTCTTCGACGGGTTCCGCACGAGCCACGAGCTGAACACGCTCGAGATGCTCTCCGACGACGACCTGCGCGCCTACGTGCCGAAGGAGCTGCTGCGCGAGCACCGGGCGCGCGCGCTGTCTCCGGAGAACCCGTTCATCCGCGGCACCGCGCAGAACCCCGACGTGCACTTCCAGGCGCGCGAGACCGCGAACCGCTTCTACGAGGCGGTGCCGGGCATCGTCACCGAGTGCATGCAGGAGCTCGAGGCGATCTGCGGCCGTCACTACGAGATCGTCTCCTACACCGGGGCGCCCGACGCCGAGCGCGTCGTCGTCGTCATGGGTTCGGGCGCCGAGGTCGTCGAGGAGACGTGCCGGCACCTGCAGGAGAACGGCGAAAAGGTCGGGGTCGTCCGGCTGCGGCTGTACCGCCCGTTCCCCACCGAGGCGTTCCTCGCCGCCCTCCCGGAGACGGTGCGCAAGATCGCCGTGCTCGACCGCACCAAGGAGCCGGGGGCTGGCGGCGAGCCGCTGTTCCTCGACGTCTCCTCCGCGCTCGGTGAGGCCTACTCCCGCGGTCGGCGCAGCAGCGCCCCGCTCGTCATCGGCGGCCGCTACGGCATCTCCAGCAAGGACTTCACGCCCGCGCAGGCCGCGGCCGTGTACGCCGAGCTGGCGCTCGACGCGCCGCGCCCGCGGTTCACGGTCGGCATCGTCGACGACGTCACCGGGCTCTCCCTCGACGTCGGCGACGACCTGCACGTGCTGCCCGAGGGCACGGTCGGAGCGGTCTTCTACGGGCTGGGCTCGGACGGCACGGTCGGCGCGAACAAGAACACGATCAAGATCCTCGGCTCGCGCCCGGAGGCCTACGCGCAGGGCTACTTCGTCTACGACTCCAAGAAGTCGGGCTCGCGCACGGTCTCCCACCTGCGGTTCGGCCCGAGCCCGATCCACGCGCCGTACCTGATCGGGCGGGCCGACTTCATCGGCTGCCACCACATGTCGATCCTCGAGCGCGTCGACATCCTCGAGTTCGCCAAGCCGGGCACGACGCTGCTCGTCAACTGCCCGCTGCCGCAGGAGCAGGTCTGGGACGCGCTGCCCAAGAGCCTGCAGGAGGGCATCATCCGGCTCGGCATCAACCTGTACGCGATCAACGCTACGGCGGTGGCGCGCTCGTGCGGCCTCGGCAACCGCACGAACACGGTGCTGCAGACGTGCTTCTTCGCGATCTCGGGGGTCATGCCGCGCGACGCCGCGATCCAGGCCGTCAAAGACGCGATCACCAAGACGTACATGCGCAAGAGCGCCGAGATCGTCGAGAAGAACCACAAGGCGGTCGACCACTCGATCGAGCACCTGCACCGCATCGAGGTGCCGGAGTCGGTCACGTCGCAGTCCGACCTCATCCCGCCGGTCCCGGCGGATGCCCCGGAGTTCGTGCGCTCGGTGACGGCCGAGATGCTCGCCGGCCGCGGCGACTTCCTGCCCGTGAGCGCGCTGCCGGTCGACGGCACGTACCCCAGCGGCACGACCGCCTACGAGAAGCGCAACATCTCCGAGATCGTCGCGGTCTGGGATAAGGACGCGTGCATCCAGTGCGGCAACTGCGCGATGGTCTGCCCGCACGGCGTGATCCGCAGCAAGCGCTACCGCGGCAAGCACCTCGACGGCGCCCCCGAGTCGTTCGACGTGGCGCCGCTGAACGCCGCGGGCATCCCCAACGAGCACTTCACGCTGCAGGTGTACGCCGAGGACTGCACCGGGTGCGGGCTGTGCGTCGAAGCCTGCCCGGTCAAGCCGCTCGGGCAGCCGAACCGGCGCGCGATCAACCTGGAGACGGTGCCCGAGCGCGAGCGCGGTCCGGTGCGCACGAACGTCGCGTTCTTCGAGACGATCCCGGTGAACACCCGGGCGAAGGTCGACTTCGGCACGGTGCGCGGCATCCAGTACCTCGAGCCGCTGTTCGAGTTCTCCGGCGCCTGCTCCGGCTGCGGCGAGACGCCGTACGTCAAGCTGCTCACCCAGCTGTTCGGTGACCGGGCGATGGTCGCCAACGCCACCGGCTGCAGTTCGATCTACGGTGGCAACCTGCCGACGACGCCGTGGACGACGAACGCCCAGGGGCGCGGGCCGGCGTGGAGCAACAGCCTCTTCGAGGACAACGCGGAGTTCGGGCTCGGCATGCGCCTGGCCGCTGACCTGCAGGCCGACCTGGCCCGCACCCGGCTGCTCGACCTGCGCGCCGAACTCGGCGAGGAGCTCGTCGACGCGATCGTCGACGCGCCGCAGTCGCGGGAGTCGGAGGTGCACGCCCAGCAGTCCCGGGTGGCCGAGCTCAAGGAGCGGCTCGCGGGCCGCGAGGGCCCGCAGTACGAAGACCTGCGCAGCGTCGTCGACCACCTCGTGCGCCGCAGTGTGTGGATCGTCGGCGGCGACGGCTGGGCCTACGACATCGGCTCCGGCGGCCTCGACCACGTGCTGGCCACCGGACGCGACGTCAACGTGCTCGTCATGGACACCGAGGTGTACTCCAACACCGGCGGGCAGTCGAGCAAGTCGACGCCGTTGGGCGCCGTCGCCAAGTTCGCCGCCGCGGGCAAGACGACCAACAAGAAGGACCTCGCGCTGCAGGCCACCGCGTACGGCCACGTGTACGTCGCGCGGGTCGCGATGGGCGCCGACCCGCAGCAGACGCTGACGGCGTTCCGGGAGGCGGAGGCCTACGACGGCCCGAGCCTGATCATCGCCTACAGCCACTGCATCGCCCACGGCATCGACATGCGCAAGGGCCTGGACCAGCAGTACAAGGCCGTCAACAGCGGGCACTGGCCGCTCATGCGGTACAACCCGGTGATCCGCCACGACGGCGGCAACCCGTTCCTGCTCGACAGCCCCCGGCCGCGGTTCACGCTGCGTGACTACCACGCGGGCGAGTTGCGCTTCCGCATGCTCGCTCAGGCCGACCCCGCCGAGGCCGAGCGGCTGCTCCAGCTGGCGCAGGGCCAGGTCGAGCGGCGCTGGGCCGAGTACGAGAAGCTCGCCGCGCAAGGGGCCGGGGAGTTCGCCGCCGACGCTCGAAGGGATAGTTGATGGATCTGACCACCCGGTATCTCGGGCTCCAGCTGCGCAACCCGGTCGTCGCCTCGGCCGGCCCGCTGCAGCAGAACGTCGACGGGGTGCGTGCGCTGGCCGACTCCGGTGTCGGGGCGGTCGTCATGTACTCGCTGTTCGAGGAGCAGTTGCGCCATGAGGCGGCCCGCGACCTCATGCTCGAGGAGCTGCACGCCGAGTCGTTCGCGGAGTCGCTGTCGTACTTCCCCACGCCGCCCTCCGGCGACTCGGGAATCAGCGCACGCTACCTCGACCTGCTCGAACGGGCGGTGGCGGCGGTCGACGTGCCGGTCATCGCGAGCCTCAACGGCTCGTCGGTGGGCTCGTGGGTGGAGTTCGCGCGGCAGATGCAGGAGGCTGGTGCGGCCGGCATCGAGTTGAACATCTACCTCGTGCCCGGTGACGTGACGACCGACGGCCGCGAGGTCGAGGAGCGGCACGTGGAGATCCTGCAGAAGGTCAAGGCGGCCACGTCGATCCCCGTCGCGGTCAAGCTGTCGCCGTACCTGTCCTCGATCGGGCAGCTCGCGCTGCGCCTCGACGAGGCGGGAGCCGACGGGCTCGTGCTGTTCAACCGGTTCCTGCAGCCGGAGGTCGACGTCGAGAACGTCACGACGGTCTCCGGGGTGTACCTCTCGCACCGCGAGGAGGGGCGGCTGCCGCGCACGTGGATCGCCGCGCTGCGCGGCCGCGTGAGCGCCAGCCTCGCGGGCACCTCCGGTGTGGAGTCGTGGGAGGACGTGGCGCGTTACCTGCTGGCGGGTGCGGACGTGGCGATGACGACCTCGGCGCTGCTGCGGCACGGCCCGGCGCATGCCGCAACGCTCATCGACGGGGTGCAGGAGTGGCTGGGCCGCAAGGGCTTCGACAGCCTCGACGCCGCGCGCGGCATGCTCGCGGTGCCGGCCGACGCCGACGCCACCGCCTACGAGCGGGCCGGGTACGTCTCCGCCCTGGAGAAGGCGAAGAACGTCTACGGCAACCTCGTCGGGCCGCCCGGCGCCTCGTCGTTCCCGGTCGCCTCCGGCGCCCCGGTCACCGTGCCGGAGCCGGCCGACCGCGTCAGCTGAGCCGAGCGGCCGGCTGGGTCCGCTCAGTCGGCCGCAGTCGGCCGCAGTCGGCCGCAGCCGCCTCAGGCGCCGGCAGCTGTCGGCGGGTGCCTCAGCTGCCGGCGGGCGCGGGGGCTGAGCGGGGTGACGTCTGCGCGGGCACGGGCAGCAGGGCGTCGTCGAGGAGGCGCCCCGGCACCCGAACCTGGCGATGCTCGATGGCAATGCCGTCGAGCACGCCGCGCCACGCGGCGACGACCTGCCAGTCCTCGTCGGTCATCGGGCGGGGCGCGAGCAGGTACATGTCGGCGCCGCCGCGGCGCCCGACCACGTGCGCAGACTCCTCGATGGGCCCGGGGCCGGTCAGGTGGTAGTAGACGTAGCCGAGCCCGTTCATCGCCGCGTCGATCTCGCCCTCACTGCGCCCGGGCAGCACCTCGGCCATGATCCACGGCCGATCCCGCGCGATCGTGGCGCGGGCCCCGCGCAGCACCGCCGGCTCCGTCGACTCGGTGTCGATCTTGATGACGGCTGGCCGGCGGCCCCTGCGGGCGCAGAACGCGTCGACCGTGGTGCCGGGCACGACGACCTTGTCGACCGCGTGGCGAAACGTCGGGTTCAGTGAGTTCGAGGCATCGGAGGTGTCGGAGAGATAGAGGGTGACGGGGCCGACGCTCTCCCCCACCCCCGCCTCCTCGACGCGCAGCGGTAGGCCGCTGACCGCAGCCGACCGCCGGGCCGCGGCCGCGACCCGGGGCGTGGGTTCGAAGGAGTACACGGTGCGGCCCTTGCTACTGCCCCGGCCGCCGGCGCCGCGGCGGATCCGGTCGAGCAGACCACCGGCTCCGGGCTCGTCGGGCGGCTCGTGGGCGCAGGCGAGCAGGCCGTACAGACCGACGTTGGCGCCGATGTCGAGCACCACGCCGGGCCCGGCGATGTCGAGCAGCGCGAGGTACGTCTCGAGCGCGAACGGCTCGTAGCCGGCGAGGCCGCGCTTGACGAGGGCCTTGGGAATGTACAGATCGTCGGGCGCCTCGATGACCACCGGACGCAGCGCCGGGCGCAGCCCGGGCGGCGCGCTCTGCACGATCCCCAGCCGCCGCATCGGCACCTTCGGGCCCAGCTGCCGGTTGACGACCGGCCGGAGACGATCTCGCCCACCCTCCGGGAGCGAGCGGTAGGCAGCGCGGGCCCCGTCGCGAACTGCCTTGCGTATGTTAGCCATTCCCATGTCGGCTCACAGTAGTGACCGGCCCTGGCGCCCGTCCCGGCGGCACGCCGACGGTGTCGGACATGCGTCATGAACACCCGCCCTCGACCCGCACCCCGTCGGGTCGAACCCAACCTCGGCCCGGGAGTCGGCAGGCGCCCAGTGACCCTCGACTGTGTCCCAGGTCACCCACAAAGCACCGCGTGTCGCGCGAGTTCGCTAGCGTGTCGCGCGTCGGGGCCAGGGGGAACCGGCCGATGGGGGAATCATGAGCGAGAAGTCGCCGCGGCGTCGGGGCCGCTGGATCCGTTGGGTGGCGCTCGCGCTGGGGGTGCTGCTCGTCGCGGCCGTCGGCGTGATCGCCGTGCGGCACCTGCGCGCGCAGAACGCGCCGTTGCCGCGGCAACAGGCCGACGCGACCGTCACCGTGCAGCCGGGCACGACGCTCAACACGTTCCCGGGCACCGCGGCCCTCGGAGCCGGGATCGACGGCCTGGAGAAGGGCGAGATCGACCGGGTCTGGACCCGGCCCAACCTCGACCTCATGAAGTCGGCCGGCTTCGGGCCGCTGAGCTTCCGGCTCCGCACCGAGCTCGGCATCAAGGCCTGGCACTGGAGCCCCGAGGGCACGTGGAGCGATGCGGCCCACCAGCAGGGCTACTGGGTGAGCAAGCCGCCGTCCGCCGACGCGGGCGTCAGCTACGGCTACAGCCTGCCGCGGCGCGGCAACACGATCGACCAGGCCGCCAACGACGGCTACTCGCGCCTGACCGACGGCGACGCCACGAGCTACTGGAAGTCCAACCCCTACCTCGACCCGCACTTCACGAAGGGCAACGACAGCGACGACCCGCAGTGGGTCGTCGTCTACCTCGGGCAGCGCCGCAGCGTCGACGAACTGCGGATCTCCTGGGGCACGCCGTACGCGAAGAACATTCGCGTGCAGTACTGGGAGGGCGACGACGGGGCGGTCTTCCCGATCAACCCCGACTCCGGCTGGCGCGACTTCCAGACCGCGACGTTCACCGGCTCCGGAGGTGAGCAGACCGCGCGGCTGGGGCGGGCGGTCAGCACCGACTACGTGCGGGTGCTGCTGACGAACGGTTCGGGCACGCCGGTGCCGGGGTCGACCGGCGACGTGCGGGACCGGCTCGGGTTCGCGATCCGCGAGCTGCGGCTGGGCCGCGGCGGCGGGGGCGGCTTCACCGACCTGCTGACGCACCGGCCCGACAAGCAGCAGTCGGTGACGTACACCTCCTCGACCGACCCCTGGCACCGGGCCTCCGACCTCGACGGGCGGCAGGAGCACGCGAGCTTCGAGCGGGTCTTCGCCAGCGGCCTGACCAAGGGCAAGCCGCTCATGGTGCCGGTGCCGGTGCTGTACGGCGTGCCCGAGGACGCGGGCGCGCTGCTGAGTTACCTGCGCGCCAAGGGCTGGCCGGTGCAGCAGGTCGAGATGGGTGAGGAGCCCGACGGGCAGCTGGCCCAGCCCGAGCATTACGCCGCGCTGTACACCCAGGTGGCCGACCGGCTCCGCGCGGTCGACCCGCAGGTCCAGCTGGGCGGACCCGGCTATCAGACGGTGATCCCCGACTGGGTGCACTGGCCCGACGAGCACGGCAACCGCTCGTGGACGGGCCGTTTCGTCGCCGCGCTGCGGGCCGTCAACCGCCTCGACGACTTCGACTTCTTCTCGTTCGAGTGGTACCCGTTCGACGACGTGTGCGCCGACCCGGCGACGCCGATCAAGGACAACCCCACGCTGCTCGCCGACATCCTCGCGCGCCAGGAGAAGCAGGGTCTGCCGAAGGACATCCCCAAGGTCATCACCGAGCTGGGGTATTCGGCGTTCGCGGGGCAGGCGGAGGTCGAGCTGCCCGGGGCGATCCTCAACGCGGAGTCGAGCGCAAAATTCCTCGCGCTCGGCGGTCAGTCGGTGTACTTCTACGGGCTCGAACCCAACTGGGTCTTCCAGGAGGACGAGGGCAAGGCGTGCAACACGTGGGGCAACCTCATGCTGTTCCAGTTCTTCGACGAATGGCGCACCCGGCCGGTCGCCGCGTACTACGGCGCGCGGCTGCTGACGAACAGCTGGGTCTCCGGCGAGGGTGAGCACCGGCTCATCGCGTCGGCGACCACCCCGGCCGCAACGGCTCCGACGGTCACCTCCTACGCCCTCGAGCGCCCCGACGGACGGCTGGCGGTGATGCTGTTCAACAAGGACCCGAAGCGCTCCGTCACCGTGCGCCTGGAGTCCGATCCCGGGGGCGGGCCGCACGTCTTGAACGGCGACCTGCAACTCGAGCAGTATTCGGGCCAGCAGTATGCCTGGGACCCGACTCCCGGCGAGGACAGCCACGGCCGCCCGAGCAAGAACGAGCCGCCCGCCGTCTCCACGCTCACCGAGGCACAGGGCGCGGTCGTCACCCTCCCGCCGTACTCGATCAGCGTGGTGACGGCCGCCGACGAGGCCTCCCACACCGACTCCGGCTGACCCAACATCGGCCGAAGGCTGCCCTTTCGGTCGAGGGCTCGTACTTCAGTCCTAGCCGTCGACTGAAAGGGCAGCCTTCGGCCGGGCGTGCGAGAGGGCCCGCCCCGGGTGGGGCGGGCCCTCTCGTCAGGTCGCTCAGGCGTCCTCGGAGTTGGCCGAGGCGAGCTGCTGATCACCCTGGGCGTCGACGAGCACGTCGGACTCCGGGGTGTCGGTGCCGGCGGCCTTGTCGCCGTCGCCGTTGTCACCGTGGTCGCCGTCGCCGCGGCGCGAGCGGCGGCGGTTACGGCCGCGGGACCGGCTCCGGTCACCGCGCTCACCCCGCTCGCCACGCTCACCGCGGTCGCTACGGTCCGAGCGGTCGGAACGCTCCGGACGGTCCTCGTCGTCGTGCTCCTCGCCCGCCGGCTCCGAAGCAGCCGACCCAGCAGACCCAGCCGCCTCCGACTCGCCGGAGCCGGTCTCGCCCTCGGGCAGCACGGCGGCCAGGCTCAGCTTGCCGCGCGGGTCGATCTCCTTGAGCTCGACCTGCACCTTCTGGCCGACCTTGACGACGTCGTCGACGGAGTCGATCCGCTTGCCGCCGACGAGCTTGCGCACCTCGGAGATGTGCAGCAGGCCGTCCTTGCCGGGCAGCAGCGAGACGAACGTGCCGAACGTCGTCGTCTTGACGACCGTGCCGAGGAAGCGCTCCCCGACCTCGGGCATCGTCGGGTTCGCGATCGCGTTGATCGCGGCCCGGGCAGCCTCGGCCGACGGGCCGTCGGTGGCGCCGATGTAGACCGTGCCGTCGTCCTCGATGGAGATGTCGGCGCCGGTGTCCTCCTGGATCTGGTTGATCATCTTGCCCTTCGGGCCGATGACCTCACCGATCTTGTCGACGGGCACCTGCACGCTGATGACGCGCGGGGCGTAGGCCGACATCTCGTCGGGGGCGTCGATCGCCTCGTTCATGACGTCGAGGATGTGCAGGCGCGCGTCGCGGGCCTGCGTCAGCGCCCCGGCCAGCACGCTCGCGGGAATGCCGTCGAGCTTGGTGTCGAGCTGGATCGCCGTGACGAACTCCTTGGTGCCGGCGACCTTGAAGTCCATGTCGCCGAAGGCGTCCTCGGCGCCGAGGATGTCGGTCAGCGCCGCGTACTGGGTCTGCCCGTCGAGCTCGGCGGAGACCAGGCCCATCGCGATGCCCGCGACCGGGGCACGCAGCGGCACACCGGCGTTGAGCAGCGACAGCGTGCTCGCGCACACCGAGCCCATCGACGTCGAGCCGTTCGAGCCCAGCGCCTCGGAGACCTGCCGGATCGCGTACGGGAACTCCTCGCGCGTCGGCAGCACCGGCACCAGGGCCCGCTCGGCCAGCGCGCCGTGACCGATCTCGCGGCGCTTCGGGCTCCCGACGCGGCCGGTCTCACCGGTGGAGTACGGCGGGAAGTTGTAGTTGTGCATGTACCGCTTGCGGGTCACCGGAGACAGCGTGTCGAGCTGCTGCTCCATGCGCAGCATGTTCAGCGTGGTGACACCCATGATCTGGGTCTCGCCGCGCTCGAAGATCGCCGAGCCGTGCACCCGCGGGAGCACCTCGACCTCGGCGCCCAGGGCCCGGATGTCGGCCAGGCCGCGGCCGTCGATGCGCACCTTGTCGCGCAGGATCCGCTCGCGCACGAGCTTCTTCTGCAGCGCGCGGAACGCCGAGGAGACCTCGGCCTGGCGACCCTCGAACGGGCCGGACTGGCCACCCTCCTCGTTGACGTTGCCGACGAGCTTGAGGTGCACGGCCGACTTGATCTCGTCGAGGCGGCCCTCGCGCTCCTGCTTACCGGCGATCTTCAGCGCGGAGGCGGTGTCGTCGGTCGCGAGGTCGGCGACGGCCGCGTAGATGTCGTCGGTGTAGTCGAGGAACAGCGGGAAGTCCTGCACCGGCTTGGCGGCCTGGTCGGCCAGCTCCAGCTGCGCCTTGCACAGCGCGGCGATGAACTTCTTCGACGCCTCCAGGCCCTCGGCGACGACCTCCTCGGTCGGCGCTCCGGTGCCCTGGTTCTTGACCAGGTCCCAGGTGGACTCGGTGGACTCGGCCTCGACCATCATGATCGCGACATCCTGGCTGCCGTCGGCCGCCGTGACGATGCGGCCCGCGACGACCATGTCGAAGACCGAGCGCTCGATGTCGGAGAAGTTCGGGAACGCGACCCACTGGCCGTCGATGAGGCTGACGCGCACGCCGCCCACGGGGCCGGAGAACGGCAGGCCGGAGATCTGGGTCGAGGCGCTCGCGGCGTTGATCGCGAGCACGTCGTACTGGTGGTCGGGGTTGAGCGAGAGCACCGTGATGACGACCTGCACCTCGTTGCGCAGGCCCTTGGTGAACGTCGGGCGCAGCGGCCGGTCGATGAGCCGGCAGGTGAGGATGGCGTCGGTGCTCGGGCGGCCCTCGCGCCGGAAGAAGCTGCCGGGGATCTTGCCCGCGGCGTACATCCGCTCCTCGACGTCGACGGTCAGCGGGAAGAAGTCGAAGCCCTCCCGCGGGGACTTGCCCGCGGCAGTCGTCGACAGCAGGCACGTGTCGTCGTCGAGGTAGGCGACGACCGCTCCCGCGGCCTGCTTGGCCAGGCGCCCGGTCTCGAAGCGGACCGTGCGGGTGCCGAACCGGCCGTTGTCGATGACGGCCTCGGCGTGGGTGATGTCTGGACCCTCCATGGGTCCTCCTTTTCTCTTTCACCAAGCTGCACGCATCGTCGTTGTGCGCGAGCTTTCCTTCTGCGTGCCGCGCGGCCGCGCCGCGTCGGCAACCCGCCCCTACCGGTGGCGGGAAACTTCGGTGCGCGGGCACGCACAAAGGGCGGTTCCCCCACGGGAACCGCCCTCGCGTGCGGTGTCGCGCGTCAGCGGCGCAGCCCCAACCGCTTGATGAGCGAGCGGTAGCGCTCGATGTCGGTCTCCTCCAGGTAGCGCAGCATGCGCTTGCGGCGACCGACGAGCAGCAGCAGGCCGCGCCGGCTGTGGTGGTCGTGCTTGTGCGACCGAGAGTGCTCGGTGAGGTCCTTGATGCGCTGGCTCAGCAGCGCGATCTGCACCTCCGGGGAGCCGGTGTCGCCCTCGGCGGTGGCGTACTCGGACATGATCTTCTGCTTCGTCTGGGCGTCCAGAGGCACGGGCAGACACTCCTTACTCGGGGTTTTGGTTGCGCGGCGCTCCGGAGGCTGATCCCCCGGGCTCTCTCGAATCCGCGGCCGATCGACGGCAATAGGCCACCTTACCAGCGGCATTGACACGTCCCTAATCGGCGCGCTCCGGCGCCAGGCCGGGGCCCGCGCAGCGCGCTCACCTGGGCACACGAGGGACCGTCTCACGTTGCGATCGTGTTACGTCTCACCCCTCTGGACCACTTCGCGTGGCACGCTGTCGTGGCGACCGCGACATCTGTGACGCACGTCGCACATCACAGCACGGGGGCGAGGAGCACATATGGCCGACGAGACCGACCATTCGAGCAGGATCGGAGCCGGCACGAAGGGCGCGGCGGGCACGGCGGGCACGGCGGAAGGCATCGCCTGATGCCGGCCATCGAGGCCCGCTCGACGTACAAGATCTTCGGGCGGCACGCCGAGCGCGGCGTGCAGCGGCTGCGCGCCGGCGCCTCCCGCGACGACCTGCGCGCCGACGGGCTCACCGCCGCGGTCATCGACGCGTCGTTCGACGTCGAGCCCGGCGAGATCTTCGTCGTCATGGGCCTGTCCGGCTCAGGCAAGTCCACGCTCATCCGCATGGTCAACGGCCTGTGGGAGCCGACCGCCGGCGAGTTGCTCATCGACGGCCGCGACATCGTCTCGCTGTCGGCCAAGGCCCTGCGCCAGGTGCGCCGCGAGAAGGTCAGCATGGTTTTCCAACACTTCGCGTTGTTCCCGCACCGCACGGTCGGACAGAACGCGGCGTACGGCCTGCAGGTGCAGGGCGTCAACCGCGCCGACCGCGAGCGGCGCGCCGAGGAAGCCCTCGCGCTCGTCGGCCTCACGGGCTGGGGCGGCTCGCTGCCGGGCCAGCTCTCCGGCGGCATGCGCCAGCGCGTCGGCCTGGCCCGGGCCCTGGCCGCCGGCACCGACATCCTGCTCATGGACGAGGCGTTCAGCGCCCTCGACCCCCTCATCCGCCGCGAGATGCAGGACCAGCTCGTCGAGCTGCAGCAGCGTCTGGGCAAGACCATCCTGTTCATCACCCACGACCTCAACGAGGCGATGCGCCTCGGCGACCGGATCGCGATGATGCGCGACGGGCGGATCGTGCAGATCGGCAGCGCCGAGCAGATCCTCAACGAGCCGGCCAACGACTACGTCGCCCAGTTCGTCCAGGACGTCGACCGCACCCGCGTGCTCACCGCGGAGTCGATCATGGAGCCGCCCGCCGCGGTCATCGGCTCCGAGCTCGGGCCGCGGGTCGCGCACCGGCTCATGCGCGAGCACCAGGCCGGACGACTGTTCGTCGTGCGCCGCGACCGCACGCTCGCCGGTGCCGTCGACGAGCAGCGCGTCGCGCAGGCCGTGCGCGAGGGCGGCGACACCCTCGACGGGGTCGTCGACGCCGACTGCGTGCGCGTGCCGACCACCACCCCCGTCGCCGACCTCTTCGAGCACGTCGCCGACACCGACGCGGCCATCGCCGTCGTCGACGACGACCAGCGCCTCGTCGGTGTCATCGCCCGCGTCACGCTGCTCACCGCCATGGGTCGGCTGTCACGGACGGGCGCCACCGGCGCCCTGCCGGTGCTGCCGGAGCGCTCCCCCGACGGCCCCGACGGCCCCGACGGCCCTGACGGTCCCGACGGCCCGCCGCCCGGCTCGGCACAGCACACGGACACCGCGCCGCGGACGGGCGCCACGACGATCGAGGCCGACCGGGACCAGGCCCGGGACGACAGTCAGGGGGCCGTCTCATGACGCTGTTGCACGCGCTCACCACGACCGTCACCACCGCCGCCGAACCCGGTCCGCAGGTGCCCAGGATCCCCGTCGGGCAGGTGCTCGCCGACGGCTTCGACTGGATCAACACCAACCTCGAGGGCTTCTTCGACGTCATCAAGGCCATCGTCGACGTGGCGGTGACCGGGCTGACCGACCTGCTGCTCGCGCCCTGGCCGGTGGTGACAATCGTCCTGCTCGCCGCGCTCGCGCTCGTGACGGCAGGCTGGCGGGTCGGCGTCGTGGCGCTCATCGGGCTCCTGCTCATCGACGGCATGGAGCAGTGGGACTTCGCGATGGAGACCCTCGCGCTCGTCCTCGTCGCCAGCCTCGTCGCAGTGCTGCTCGCCGTGCCCATCGGCGTGCTCGCCGCCCGCAGCTCGACGGTCAGCGCGATCGTGCGGCCCGTGCTCGACCTCATGCAGACGATGCCGGCCTTCGTGTGGCTCGTGCCGGTCGTCACGCTGTTCAGCATCGGCCCCGTGCCCGGTGTCGTCGCGACGATCATCTTCGCCCTGCCGCCCGGGGTGCGCCTCACCGAGCTCGGCATCCGCCAGGTCGATCACGAGCTCGTCGAGGCGGGCCAGGCCTTCGGCAGCACACCGAGCCAGATCCTGCGGGGCATCCAGCTGCCGCTGGCGATGCCGACGATCATGGCGGGCATCAACCAGGTCATCATGCTCGCGCTGTCGATGGCCGTCATCGCCGGCCTCGTCGGAGCCGGTGGCCTCGGTGGCCAGGTGACCTCCGCCATCGCGACGCTCAACCTCGCGCTCGGCTTCGAGGCCGGCTTGTCGGTCGTCATCCTCGCCGTCTACCTCGACCGGATCACCTCCGCCCTCGGGCGCCGCGATCCCGGCCGCCCGGGGCGGTCGTGGCGACGGCGCTCCCGGCGGTCCGGCGACCCCGCCGACGGCACCGGCAGCACCGGCAGCACCGGCAGCGCTGACGCCGGCCAGGGCTCCGGAGAGGGCACCCCAGATGTCGTCGACCCCGTCGACGCTCGCGCCGGGATGACAACGTGACGGCGCGTCCGACCGGCTCCGCGCGGACCCGGTCTGTTCGAGGAAAGGACACAGGATGAGTCACCGAACACGACGGCAGGCGCTGGGCATGGGTGCCGCGCTCCTGGCGCTCAGCCTCACCGCGGCCTGCGGTGGCGGCGACGGTGGGTCGGGCACGGACGCCGCAGCCACCGGCGGGTCCGGCGCCGCCGGGGGCGACCGGGAGATCACGATGGGGATCATCCCGAGCTGGACGGACGGCCTGAGCACGGCGTACCTGCTGAAGAACGTGCTCGAGAGCGAGGGCTACACGGTGAAGATCACCGAGTTGTCCGAGGCCGCCCCCTTGTACGCCGGTCTGGCCAACGGCGACATCGACATCTACCCCTCGGCGTGGCCGGAGGTCACCCACAAGGCGTACATGGACCAGTACGGCAAGGACCTCGAGGACCTCGACACGTACTACACGAACGCCAAGCTGACGATGGCGGTGCCGGACTACGTCAACATCCAGTCCATCGACGAGCTGCCCGCGCACGCCAGCGAACTCGGCGGCAAGGTCGTCGGCATCGAACCGGGCGCCGGCCTGACGAAGATCACCAAGGAGAAGGTCTTCCCGGCCTACAACCTCGGTAGCTCGTTCCAGCTCGTCGAGTCGTCGACGACCGCGATGCTCGCCGAGCTGAAATCGGCCATCGACAAGAAGCAGCCGATCGTCGTCACGCTGTGGCGTCCGTATTGGGCGAACAACAGCTTCCCGGTGCGCGACCTGAAAGACCCCAAGGGCGCGCTCGGCTCCGCCGAAGGCCTGCATGTGCTCGCGCACAAGGGCTTCAGCCAAGAGTTCCCGCAGGTCGCCTCGATGCTCGCCAAGTTCAAGCTCGACGACAAGCAGTACGGCACGCTCGAAGACACCGTGGTCAACACGTTCGGCAAGGGCAAGGAGGCCGAGGCCGTGCAGGATTGGCTGGCCAAGAACCCGGACTACGTCAACACGCTCAAGGGCGGCGCGACCAACTCCTCGCCCAGCTCCTCACCCAGCTCCTGACCCAGTTTCTGAGGCGGTAGCGCAGCGGCCGGCCCGGGGAATCGGGAACACTCCCCCGGGCCGGCTCACGCGCCCCAACTGAGCACGGAGAACGCGTACCGGATGTGCTCCTCGACCTCATCGGCGGCGCGTGAGCCCTCGCCTGAGTCGATCGCCGCGAGCACCCGCCGGTGCCCGTCGCGCAGGCGGGACTGCACGCTCTCCCAGTCGGGGTGGGCGTAGAACGAGTCGAGGATCGCCCGGCGCATCGAGCCGCGGATGGCCGAGGTCATGTCCGCGACGAGGCGGTTGCGGCCCGCCTCCGCGATCGCGACGTGAAAAGCGGTGTCGAGTTCGTTGAAGTCGTCCCGGGCGATGTCCGGCGCCTCCATCCGCTCGACGAGATCGAGGAGCCGGGCCCGGTCGTCGTCGCTCGCGTGCCGGGCGGCCAGGCCCGCGCTCCAGCGCTCGAGCATGACGCGCGCTTCGATGACGTCGTCGGCCGGAAAGTTCGCGAGCGCGATGTGCAACCGCAGCATCTGGGTGAGCGCCTCGCTCGGCATCGAGGACAGCACGGTGCCGCTGTCGCGCCCCACCCCGACGCCGGCCCGCACCACACCGAGCGCCTCCAGCGCCCGCATCGCCTCGCGGACCGCCGCGCGGCTCACCCCGAGACGAGCGGCGAGGTCGCGTTCGGGCGGGAGCCGGTCTCCCACCGACAGCGTGCCGTCGGTGATCTGCTCCTCGACCCGATGGATCACCATCTCGTGGGCGCGCGACCGCCCCGCAGGGCGCCCCTGCGGCTGGGACGAGGATGTCGGCATCGAGCCATCATCGCACCGGGTCCGATATGTGGCCTACCGGTTGCGGCCCGAACCGGACCGGCGAACCTCTTGACAGCCATCCGACGGCGCCACTACCGTCATTCGGGTAATGGTCTGACCAATGGGGTGTCAGTCCGAATCGTCGCCCGGAGCTGTGCTGATGATCGCCGCGTATCAACCCGACCTGGCCCCGTTGGGCTCGTTGACCCTCTCGGCCCTCGTGGCCTGCCTGCCGCTGGTGACGATTTTCGTCACGCTCGGCGCCCTGAAGTGGAAGGCGCACTACGCGGGCCTGACGGCCCTGGGTGTGGCGCTGCTCATCGCGATCCTGGCGTACCGGATGCCGGTGGGCTACGCCCTGAACTCCGCCGTGCTCGGTGGCGTGTTCGGTCTGTTCCCGATCATGTGGATCGTCTTCAACGCCATCGTGCTCTACGAGGTCACGGTCGCGAGCGGGCGCTTCGAAGA
Organism: Piscicoccus intestinalis NBRC 104926; assembly: GCF_001515525.1. Lineage (GTDB taxonomy): Bacteria > Actinomycetota > Actinomycetes > Actinomycetales > Dermatophilaceae > Kineosphaera > Kineosphaera intestinalis. The sequence continues at coordinate 42,847 of NZ_BCNQ01000006.1, forward strand.
CCTGCGCAAGGTCTTCGACCTCATCTCCGACGACCCCCGGGTGCAGGCCATCGTCATCGCCTTCTGCTTCGGCGGCCTCATGGAGGCCCTCGCCGGCTTCGGCGCGCCGGTCGCCATCACCGGCGTCATGCTCATGGCCGTCGGCTTCTCCGCCCTGCGCGCGGCCACCGTCGTGCTGCTGGCCAACACCGCCCCGGTCGCCTTCGGCGCCATCGGCACCCCGATCCTCACGGCCGGCCGGCTGACCCACATCGACCCCCAGACGATCGGCGCCTACGTCGGCCACCAGACCCCGATCATCGCCTTCTTCGTGCCCCTGTTCATCTGCTTCCTCACCGACGGCAAGCGCGGCGTGCGCCAGGTCTTCCCCGTCGCGGTCGTCACCGGAGCCGTCTTCGGCATCACGCAGTGGATCAGCGCGACGTACATCTCGATGGAGCTGACCGACATCATCTCCTCGCTGTGCGGGCTCGCCGCGATCGTCATCATGCTGCGCTTCTGGCGGCCGCAGGGCCGCGACGAGGCCCGCGCCTCGCTGCAGGAGGCGCACGAGCGCGAGATGCGTGAGCTCGGCGCCACGGACCCCAACGAGGCGGCCGGCACGCACTCGGGTGGCGGCGGCACCGCGACCGCCACGAAGGCCCGTCAGGACACCTCGCCGCTGACCGGCGGCCGGATCTTCATGGCCCTGTTCCCCTACCTGCTCGTCATCGCGGTGTTCTCGATCGCCAAGCTCGTGCCCGCGATCAACGCCGCACTCACCGGCACCGACATCAAGATCCCCTGGCCGGGCTTGAACGGACAGGTCCTCACCGCCGCCGGCACCCCGAACAGCTCGACGGTCTACACGTTCACCTGGCTGTCCAGCCCCGGCACGATCCTGCTCATCTGCGGGCTCATCGTGGCCCTGGCCTACAAGGTCAGCCTCGGCGACTGGTTCAAGGTCTTCACGTTCAACGCTCACAAGATGCGCTTCGCGATCCTCACCGTCGCGACGGTGCTGTCGCTGGCCTACGTCATGAACCTCTCGGGCCAGACGATCACCATCGGCTACTGGATCGCCGGCACCGGCGCCGCGTTCGCCTTCCTCTCCCCCGTGCTCGGGTGGCTGGGCACCGCGGTCACCGGCTCCGACACCTCTGCCAACGCCCTGTTCTCCACGCTGCAGCAGACCGCCGCCCAGCAGATCGGCATCGACGAGACCCTGCTCGTCGCCGCGAACACCTCCGGCGGCGTCGTCGGCAAGATGATCTCCCCGCAGAACCTCACGATCGCCGCCACGGCCGTGGGCCTCCTCGGCTGCGAGTCCGACATCTTCCGCAAGGTCATCTGGTGGAGCCTCGGCCTGCTGGTCGTCATGTGCCTCCTGGTCGGCCTGCAGTCGACCCCGGTGCTGTCCTGGATGCTGCCGTGACGGCCGGACGGGCGACCCCCAACTGCACTAGCGTCGTGCTCGACCCTTGGAACTACGGAGGCAGGCGATGACCACCCGACCCGGCGAGGGCAAGACCGTGGCGTTGTTCGCGACGTGCGCCAGCGACGTGATGTTTCCCGACACCCCCAAGGCCGTGCTGACGCTGCTCGAGCGGCTCGGGTGCACGGTCGTGTTCCCGGAGCGCCAGACCTGCTGCGGCCAGCCGTTCACGAACACCGGCTACTTCGACGAGACCGTGCCGGTCGTGCGCAACTTCGTCGAGACCTTCGGGGAGTACGACTACGTCGTCGGCCCGTCGGGCTCGTGCATCGGTGCCGTGCGCGAGCAGCACGAAATGCTCGCCGAGCACGCCGGCGACGCCGGCCTGGCCCGCGCGGTGTCCCAGGTTGTGCCACACGTCTACGACATCAGCGAGTTCCTCGTCGACGTGCTCGGCGTCACCGACGTCGGGGCGTACTTTCCGCACAAGGTCACCTACCACCCGACCTGTCACTCGCTGCGGGTCGCCCGCGTCGGTGACAAACCGATGCGGCTGCTGGAGGCGGTGCGCGGCATCACCGTGCTGCCGCTGGAGGACGCCGACCGGTGCTGCGGGTTCGGCGGCACGTTCTCGCTGAAGAACCCGGACGTGTCGGTGGCGATGGCCACCGACAAGGCCCGGCACGTGGCCGACACCGGCGCCGAATACCTCGTGACCGGCGACAACCTGTGCCTGCTGAACATCTCCGGTGTGCTGAACCGCGGCCAATCGGGCATCAAGCCGATCCACCTGGCCGAGATCCTGGCCCACACCGAGGGCACGACCTCGGTGGCCACCGGAGCCCAAGGAGCCCAAGCAACCCGAGGAGCCGAAGGAGCGCTGGCATGACCGCCCCGACCCGCCCGGCCGGCAGCCCCGGCCCCGTCCCGCTGCCGACCCCGCGCCGGCTCACCCCCGCGCCGCCGTCCGGCGACCTCATCGACTCCCCGAAGTTCCCGGTCGCGGCCCGCGCCGAGTTGTCGAACCCGGTGCAGCGCGGCAACCTGCACCACGCGATGACGACGATCCGCACCAAGCGGGCGCGGGTCGTCTCCGAGCTCGACAACTGGGAGGAGCTGCGGCTGGCCGGCGAGGCCATCAAGAACCGCACGCTGCGCCACCTCGACAGCTACCTCGAGCAGCTGGAGGAGTCGCTGACCAGGGCGGGCACCATCGTGCACTGGGCGCGCGACGCCGCCGAGGCCAACGAGATCATCGTCGGCCTCGTCACGCAGGCCCTCGGCGACGACTACCGCACCGACGCCAGCGAGGTCGTCAAGGTCAAGTCGATGGCCACGCAGGAGATCGACATGAACGAGGCGCTCGAGGAGGCGGGCGTCGCGGCCTGGGAGACCGACCTCGCCGAGCTCATCGTGCAGCTCGGTCACGACCGGCCCAGCCACATCCTCGTGCCGGCGATCCACCGCAACCGGGCCGAGGTGCGGGAGATCTTCCTGCGCGAGATGGGCCAGTACGGCAAGGCCGCCCCGGCCGACGTCGACGCCGAGCCGAAGAACCTCGCGGCGGCCGCGCGGCTGCATCTGCGCGAGAAGTTCCTGCGCGCCAAGGTCGCCATCAGCGGGGCCAACTTCGCCGTCGCGGAGACGGGCACGCTCGTCGTCGTCGAGTCCGAGGGCAACGGCCGGATGTGCCTGACGCTGCCCGAGACGCTCATCTCCGTGGTCGGCATCGAGAAGGTGCTGCCGACCTTCGACGACCTCGAGGTCTTCCTGCAGCTGCTGCCGCGCTCGAGCACCGCCGAGCGGATGAACCCGTACACCTCGTTGTGGACCGGCCCCCGCGCGGGCGACGGCCCGCAGAACATGCACGTCGTGCTCATCGACAACGGCCGCACCAAGGTGCTGGCCGACGTCAAGGGCCGCGACGCGCTGCGCTGCATCCGCTGCTCGGCGTGTATCAACGTGTGCCCGGTCTACGAGAAGGTCGGTGGCCACGCGTACGGCTCGGTCTATCCCGGGCCGATCGGTTCGATCCTCACCCCGCAGCTGCGCGGCACGACCGAGGGCATGTCGAAGGTCGACCAGAGCCTGCCGTTCGCCTCGAGCCTGTGCGGCGCGTGTTTCGACGTGTGCCCGGTGCGCATCCCCATCCCCGACCTGCTCGTCCACATGCGCAACAAGGTCGTGGAGAGCAAGAAGGCCAACACCAAGCACCCGTCGCTGCACACCGAGCCGGCGATGATGAAGTCGGCCGCCTGGATGATGTCCGACGGTCGGCGCTGGGCCGCGGCCACGAAGGCCGCCGGGATCGGCGGCAAGGTCCTCGGCCGGGCCGACCACATCGGCCCGATGCCCTACCCGCTGAGCAAGTGGACGAACAGCCGGGACGTGCCGGTGCCGCCGAAGGAGTCGTTCCGGTCCTGGTACAAGCGCGAGCGCGGAGGCAAGTGATGAGCGCCAAGCAGGAGATCCTGGAGCGCATCCGCTCCGCCACCGGCGACGTCGACCGCACCGTCGCGGCGTCCGAGGACACCCCGGTCGCGTGGGAGTACCACCGGCCCACGGTCTCCGGCGACGTGCTCGACCTGTTCGTCGAGCGCGTCGTCGACTACAAGGCGACGGTCGTGCGGTGCCCGGCGGGCGAGGTCGGCGAGCGGATCGTCGACGCCCTACGCCAGACCGGAGCCCGCTCGGTCGTGCTCCCGGCCGAGCTCGACGCCGGATGGCGGGCGGCGATCGAAGGCACCGACGTGACGATCCGCTCCGACGAACCGCCGCTGACGCAGGTCGAGCTCGACGGCACCGACGCGGTCGTCACGGCCGCCGCGGTCGGGGCCGCCGTCTCCGGCACGATCATGCTCGACCACGCGGGCGATCAGGGCCGGCGTGCCCTGTCGCTGGTGCCCGACGTGCACGTCTGCGTCGTGCGGGCCGATCAGGTCGTCTCCGACGTGCCGGAGGCGGTCGGCCGGCTGCGCGGCGCGGTGCAGGACCGCCGTCCGATCACCTGGATCAGCGGGCCGAGCGCCACGAGCGACATCGAACTCTCCCGCGTCGAGGGCGTGCACGGGCCGCGGACGCTGTGGGTGATCCTCGCGACCGACTGACGGCCTCGCCGCCTCTGGGCGTCTCTGAGGTCTCTGAGTGAATTCTCAGGCACGGCTCGGGGCGGGCGCCTAGGGTCGCGGCCATGCGCGCCTTCCCCGCTTCCGCCCGGCTCCCCCGAATCCTGCTGTGCGCCCTGGCGGCCGGAGCCGTCGCCGGGTGTTCCGGCGCCGGCGCCCCCGAGGGCGGCGGGCAGGCGCAGGCGGGCGGGTCGAATGGCACGGGCGGCACGGGCGCCGCGGCCGCGACCCCGGCGCAGTCGCTGGACCCCGCTGACCCCTTCACGATCGAGCAGGTCGCGCAGTTCGACGAGCCGTGGGCGATGGCGTTCCTGCCCGACGGGAAGGCTCTGGTGACCCAGCGCGGCGGCGACCTCATGCTCGCCGACCCCAGCGGGGGCGCCGACGCCGTGCGCGTCGAGGGCACCACGCAGGTCGCGCACGCCGGGCAGGGCGGCCTCGGCGACGTCGTGCTCGGGCCGAACTTCGCACAGGACAACCAGGTGTACCTCAGCTGGGCCGAGACCGGCTCCGGCGGGTCGGGCGCCGCGGTCGGCCGCGCCACCCTGCACACCGACGGCACGCCCCGGCTCGAGGGCCTGCAGGTCATCTGGCGCCAGGAGCCGAAGGTCGACGGCACCGGCCACTTCTCGCACCGGATGGCATTCAGCCCCGACGGCCGCTACCTGTTCGTCTCCTCCGGCGACCGGCAGAAGATGCAGCCCGCCCAGGACCTGTCGAACACCCTCGGCACGATCGTGCGGCTGAACCCGGACGGCACGCCCGCGCAGGGCAACCCGTTCGCCGACCGCGGCGGGGTGGCCGCGCAGATCTGGTCGTACGGGCACCGCAACCCACTGGGGTTGGCCTTCGACGCGGCGGGCAACCTGTGGTCTTCGGAGATGGGGCCGCAGGGCGGCGACGAGGTGAACCTCATCGTCGAGGGCGCGAACTACGGCTGGCCCAACGCCTCGAACGGCTCGCACTACGGCGGCGCCGACATTCCCGACCACACCGCCTCAGACGGGTACGAGGCGCCGAAGGTCTCGTGGAACCCCTCGGTCTCCCCCGGCAGCCTGATGATCTACAGCGGCGACCTGTTCGCCCCGTGGCAGGGCGACGCGTTCATCGGGGCCCTCTCCGGCGAGGCACTGCTGCGCGTCGACCTCGACGGAACGAACGCGACCGAGGCGAACCGCTGGGATCTGGGCAGCCGCATCCGCGACGTGGTCCAGGGGCCGGACGGGGCGCTGTGGCTCCTCACCGACGGCACTGACGGCGAGCTGTGGCGGCTGACTCCGAAGGGCTGATCATCGCCGAAACCCCATTCCGGTTCGATAGTCGAATTGTCGACACGACATGCTCAATTGCACAGACTCCTAGATCAATCGGTCTGTGACGAACGCTCCAGAACGGGCACATTCTGTGGGTAGCCTGTGCCTCCGGATAGGTATTCTGACGGAGCCGATCTTCTTTTTTGATGGCAGTTCGTCGGCGTTGTCAGGCGTTGTAAGCAGTAGGCGACGGAGCGTGCGGTGACGCTGATCGAGGCAGACGGCGACGGGGCCGCGCGGCAGGGCGATCCAGGCCGCCGCGATCCCCGCTGGTGGGGTGCCGACACCTTCACCACGGAGGAGTCCCGGCTGCGCCGGTTGCAGTTCGCCGGGTTGGCCCTGCCCGTGCTGTTCGTCGTGCTGCTGCAGGTGATGCGGCCGGTGCTCGTCCAGGACGTCTGGCCCCAGCACGGCCGGCTCGCCGTCAGCCTGCTCACCCACGCCGGGGTGCTGGCCTTCGGGCTGGGCATGTACCTCTTGGTCAGCCGGGGCTATCGATTGGCACTGCGTCGCAATCGCGAATTGTCGGCGATCAGCGATGTGCTGCTGGCGATCTCGCGCGACGACGACCGGTCCGCCACCTCCGCGCGCATCCTCGCGCACACCCGGCACCTGCTCGCAGCCGAGGAGGCCGGCGACGGCCCGGTACCGCCCGCACGCGGTGGGCGACACCGGCTCCTCCTCTCGACCGTCACCGGAGCCGACGCCCCGCTGCCGCGCCTGTGGGCGACCCGCCGGGGCCGCGCGTTCGAGGAGGCCGACCAGCGCACGATCGACACCCTCGCCCAATTGGGCCGGTTGGCCCAGGACCACGCCCGGATGGCCGCCTCCCAGCGGGAGGCCGCGGTGCTCACCGAGCGGGTGCGCATCGCCCGCGAGATGCACGACAGCCTCGCCCAGGTGCTCTCGGTCACCCACATGCGGCTGTGGGCCCTGAGTTCGCGCCCCGAGGTGTCGGCAGGCACCCAGCACGAGCTGCGCGAACTCGCGGGGATCTGCCACGAGGCCCACACCGACGTGCGCGAATCGATCTTCGGCCTGCGGGAGACGGCCCGCACCGACCGCTCGCTCCTCGAGGGCCTGGACCGGTGCGTCGAGGCCTTCGAGCGCCAGGCCCGGATCGAAGCCCGGCTCGTCGTCGAGGACGGCGCCCGCCTCGAGCTGCCCGGCACGAGCCGAGCCCACGTGCTGCGGCTCGTGCAGGAGGCGCTGACCAACGTGCGCAAGCACGCCGGGGCCGAGACCGCGACCGTGCGGGTCGCCCGGGACGGCGACGCCACCGTGCTCACGGTCGAGGACGACGGCTGCGGCTTCGACCCCCGCGCCACGGCGGACGCCGGGCGCTTCGGGCTGCACACGATGCGCGAACGGGCCGAGGCGGCCGCCGGGCATCTCACCGTCGATTCCCGACCCGGCCGGGGCACCCGGATCGTCGTACGCCTGCCCGCCCCGCGCCCCACCGCGGCCCCGATGCGCACCGCCACCCGAGGCCCCTCCCCGACACCGTCCCTGGCCCAACGCGCCGGCGAGGGCCTGACCGCGTGAGGACACCTCGGATGCCACCCGAATTGACTCGGTATCGTCAGTTCCAATTGCGGCAGTCACCCCCGGCCGCCTCCACGGAAGGATCCCCTCGATGAGCGAGCAGGCCACGCTGACCGCCGCCCCGATCCGCGTGCTGGTCGTCGACGACCAGCCCCTGTTCCGGATGGCGATCTCCTCGCTCATCAACGACGAGCCGGACCTCGAGGTCGTCGCGCAGGCCGAGAACGGTCTCCTGGCGGTCGAGCGGGCCCGCGAGGCCGAGCCCGATGTCGTGCTCATGGACGTCGAGATGCCGGTCATGGACGGCATCGAGGCCGCCGGGCTCATGCAGGAGCACGTGCCGTGCGCCAAGGTGCTCATGCTCAGTGTCGTCGAGGACGACGAGCGCCTCGTCGAGGCGGTGCGCCGCGGCGTGCACGGGTACCTGCTCAAAGACCTGCGCCCCGACCAGCTCTTCGAGATGATCCGGGCCGCGATGCGCGACGAGAGCCCGGTCTCCCCCGCCCTCGTCGGGAGGCTGTTCGCCCAGTTGCGCGGCGGCACCCGCTCCCCCGCACCGGCTCCCGTCATCGAGCCGCGGGCCGCGCTCAGCGAACGGGAGCTGGAGATCCTGCGCCTCGTCGCCGACGGCCTGACCAACCGGCAGATCGGCCGGCAGCTGCACATCACCGAAGGCACCGTGAAGAACCACGTGCACAACGCGCTGCACAAGCTGCACATGGAGAATCGCATCCAGGCCGCCGCGTACGTCGTGCGGCACGGCCTGGGCCTGCCTCCGCAGTTCGACTGACCGCCGCGGGGCTCCTGCCCGGCTCGTTCGTCTCCCGTCACCGCCTGCCGCCGAGCAGCCAGGGCTCTCGTGAGAAGCGCTGGTCAGAGCCGTTGCCCTATGCCGGGACCCACGGCAGATGTACCCGGTCTCTACCCCCCGGCGGATAGTGCGCGGACCCCATTCGCAGGATGCTGACCATCGTCGGGTGCACTCGTGCCCGGCGTCAGGTCGAAGCAAAGGTCGGATGGTGATGAACAGAGCACGCATAGCCTCCGCCTTCAAGGGGCTGTTGACCCCCAAGAATGCGTTCTACGCGCTGGCCATCTTCGTGTTCGGCTCGCTCCTGGGTGTCGGGCTCTTCACCTTCGGTTACGCCCGAGGGGCGTCCTATCTGACGGGCGATCCCGCGGCGTGCGTCAACTGTCACGTGATGCGCGATCAGTGGAACGGGTGGCTCGCCTCGAGCCACGGCAAGGTCGCCACGTGCAGTGACTGTCACTCACCGCACAACTTCGTCGGAAAGTACGCCAACAAGGCCACCAACGGCTTCTTCCACGGTCTGGCCATGACGACCGGCAACCACCCGGACAACATCCGGATCAAGCCGTACAACCTGCGGGTCACGGAGCAGGCCTGCTTGTACTGCCACGCGGACATCACGCAGTCCGTGCGCTCCAGCCGGGCGCACGCGAACACCCAGTCGTGCGTGTCCTGTCACCGAGACGTCGGGCATCTGTAGGTGAGTGAGGATCATGAACGCAACGAATACCGAGTCCTCGCAGTCTTCGGACTCACCCCGTAAAGGCCGGCCGAAAGCGGCGCGCCGGCGGCTGTTCCTGCTCGGTGCCGTCGTCGTGGTCGCGCTGATCACGATGGGCATGACGGCGCTGCTCGTCAACATCCTCGAGCGGCAGCAGGAGGCCCGCGACGTCGCCTTCCAGTCCACGCCGCTCGACGAGAACAGCTACGACCCGGCGGTCTGGGGCCAGAACTACCCCGAGCACTACGCGATGTGGCAGGCCACCACCGAGATGGTGCCCACCGAGCACGGCGGTTCTCGCCCGGTGCAGGTGACGATGGCCAACGGTCAGACCCGCACCGCCACCGAGAGCCGCATCGAGAAGGACCCGCGGCTGGTGACGATGTGGATCGGGTACCCGTTCTCGGTCGACTACCGCGAGGCCCGCGGCCACGCCTACATGCTCGAGGACCAGCGGCTGACCCGCCGCGTCACCGAGTTCAAGCAGCCCGGTACGTGCCTGAACTGCCACGCATCGACCGTGAAGATCATGCGAGAGCTCGGCAACGGCGACATGAACGCTGGCTTCGCGGCCATGAACAAGATGCCGTACGACGAGGCCACCAAGCTCGCCGAGCACCCCGTGGCCTGCATCGACTGCCACGATCCGAAGACCAACCAGCTGCGCGTCACGCGGCCGGCCTTCCAGAACGGCATGCAGCGGCTCAAGCAGCACGAGGGCGTCAGCAACTACGACGTCAACAAGGACGCGAGCCCGCAGGAGATGCGTACCTTCGTCTGCGCCCAGTGCCACGTGGAGTACTACTTCAAGGGCGACACCAAGGAACTGACGTTCCCGTGGGGCCAGGGCCTGAAGGTCGAGAACATCATGGCCGACTCCACCGACCACGTCGACTGGGTCTACCCGACCACCGGCACCAAGATGCTCAAGGCCCAGCACCCGGAGTTCGACCTGAGCCAGCAGGGTGTGCACGCGAGCGCCGGCGTCAGCTGCGCCGACTGCCACATGCCGTACAAGCGTGAGGGCGCCGTCAAGCTCACCGACCACCACATCCGCAGCCCGCTGCTCATGGTCAACAACTCCTGCCAGACGTGCCACAGCGCGTCCGAGGAGGAGATGAAGGGCCGGGTCAAGACGATCCAGGACCGCTTCATCCACACCCGCGACGTGTCGATGGACTCGCTCATGGACCTCATCGCCGACCTCGAGGCCGCGCAGACCAACGGCACGCCGCCCGAGCGGATCGCCATCGCCCGCAGCTACCACCGCAAGGCGAGCTTCCTCAACGACTACCTCTACTCGGAGAACAGCTACGGCTTCCACGCCCCCGGCGAGAGCAACCGCATCTTCGCGGACGCGATCGACGCCGCGCGCAAGGGCCAGATGGCCCTGCAGGGCAAGGTCACCGAGCCCGCCGAGCAGAACGGTCCGGACCAGAGCGGTGCCGCCCCGAGCCCCAAGGCCAACGCCCCGGGCGCGACGCAGCAGCCGACTCAGCCGGCGACCCAGTCGCCCAACACGTCGGCCACGACGGCTTCGGCCCCGCCGAGCCCGGCGGCCACGCCGTGACCGAGTCGACGAGCTGATCGGTAGCTCGCACGACAGATAGCCCGCACGACACGGTGCCGGGGGTGGGGATCCCGCCCCCGGCACCGTCGTGTCTGGGCGCACCGGCAGCGGATGGGGGCACAGTCGGCGGCTATACCCGGCCTATACCCATCCGGTGCGAATGGCCTGGTCGCCATGACCACGGCCGATCCCGGATCTATCCCGGACGTGCCTGACGACAGATGGTCGCGGCGCCGCCGCGGAGAGAGTGTGGAGGCCGATTCCTGCAGCGGTCACAGGGCCGAGCACGAACGCACGACCAGAGCACTCGAACGACGGCTCGACCGACAAGACACCGACGACATACGAAACGCACGACTTCGGCGCATACCAATCCCCCGACACCGAACGGCAGGACGAAACCAATGGCGCAGCGGACCCCAGCGGCGGACGGAGCCCCCGACCCGGCGGACGGCCCCTCGGCGCGCCCGCCCGCGGACCTCGATGAGCGGCTGCGCACCTGGATGGGCGTCGACGAGACGGTCGGCGCGGCCGACCTCGACCGGCTCCACCGCGAACTGAACCGCTACCTCGACCAGGCCCCCTCCCCCCTGCACGAGTGGGCCCGCCGGCAGTCGCGCACCGCCGACGCCGCCCACGCCGTGCTCACCGGGCAGGCCGCGGGCGACCAGGCCGACGGCCTGCGTGACCTCGCCGATCTCGACGAGGACGTCGAGGCCAGGCCCACGGTCTACGGGCGCACCGCGCAGCGCAACGCCGCCAAGGAGAAGGGGCGCACGCCGATCACCGCGCTGGCCCTCGTCGTCATCGTGCTCGGGGTGATCTTCGGGGTGTACCAGCTCGGAGACCGTTCCGGCGCCGAGCAGCCGGCGCAGGAGACGAGCCTGGCCAATGCCGCCAGCGGCATGCCGGAGGGCATGGGCATGGGCCCGACGCCGGTGCCCGTCGACCCGGCCAAGGTCGACACCCTCTCCCAGCGGGTGCAGGCCAACCCGAAGGACGTCGACGCGATGCGGGACCTGTCGAACATGTACGTGCAGGCCGCCGACTACGCCAACGCCGCCACCTGGCAGGCCCGCGTGCTCGAGGTCACCCCGAAGGACACCGACGCCCGGCTCGCGCTCGGCGCGTCGAAGTTCAACCAGGGCGACACCGCCTCCGCCGAGAAGGAGTGGCGCGAGGTGCTGCGCATCGACCCGAAGTCGGCCGAGGCGCACTACGACCTGGGCTTCCTCTACCTCAGCAAGAACCCGCCGGACGCCAAGAGCGCCGCGGCCGAGTGGACCAAGGTCAGTGAGCTGGCTCCGGACTCGCAGATCGCGAAGACCGCCCAGGCGCACCTCGCGCGGATCCAGCAGATGAGCACGGCATCACCCTCGGCACCCGCCGCACCGGCTCCGAGTTCCGGCTCCACGGGGGCGGCGGAGTAGCCATGGCCGACTCGACGTTGCTCGCGCTGCCGCTGGTGGTGCTCGCCGGGGTGATCTCGTTCGCCTCGCCGTGCTTCCTGCCGGTGGTGCCGGTCTTCGTCAGTTACCTGCTCGGCGGCCGCGCCCAGGCCGACGTCGACGGCGGGCTCGATGCGGCGAGCCGGCGGGCCCTGCGCCGCGCGGCCGCCACCCAGGCCGTCGTGTTCGTGCTCGGGTTCACCGCCGTCTTCGTCGCGGTGTGGGCCTCGGTCGGGGTGCTCGGCCACGTGCTCAGCCCGTACCGCTCCGCTCTGCGCATCGTCGGCGGCGCGATCATCATCGTGCTCGGCCTGCACGTCGCCGGTCTCATCGAGCTGCCGTTCCTGCGCCGCCAGGTGCGGGTGCCGATGCAGACGGTGCTCGTCGCCAGCGGTGATCTGCAAGGGTCCGCCTCCGGCCCGCACGCGCCGGCCGGAGGCGGGCTGGCCACCGCCGCGCGCCCGCGGCCGGCCGTCGTCGACCCGGGGTCGCTGCGCCCGAGCTATCGGCGCTCGGCTCTCATGGGCCTGGCGTTCGGGGCGGGCTGGACACCGTGCATCGGCCCGACGCTGGGCGCCGTCATCGGGTTGGCCTCCAGCGGCGAGAGCGTCGCCCCGGGCATCGTTCTGCTGCTGGCCTACTGCCTCGGGCTGGGCATCCCGTTCGTGCTCGTCGCGCTCGGTGTCGACGCCGTGCAGCAGCGGATGCGCGCCCTGGCCCGCCACGAGGCCACGATCTCGCTCGTCAGCGGCGCGCTCATGGTGCTGCTGGGGTTCGCGATCGTCACCGACCTGTTCGGCCGGTTCACCGGCCTCCTGCCCGCGTACGGACTGTGAGGACATCATGACCAGATCTGTCGACATCGTCCGGCCGGTGCAGGGCCCGCAGGTCTACCTCCGCCAGGGCGAGGAGCCCCGGCAGGACGGCGGCTCCGGCGGCTCAGGCGGCGATCGCACCGGGTTCGGCGGCGGAGGCGGCGGTAACCACGGGCGCGGTCGCGGCGGACGTGGCGGACGCAGCGGACGCAGCGGGGCCCGGCGCGCGTTCGCCCCGAAGAACCTGTCCCGCCGGATCTACGCGTTCTTCTACAGCAAGCACGTGGCGATCATCCTCATCCTGTTCATGGCGTTCCTGACGCTCATGGGCACGCTGCTCGAGCAGTCTCCGGACGGGGTGCGCGGCGACTCCGACGCCTACCGCTCGTGGCTCGACACGGTGCGGCCGCGCTACGGCGGCTGGACCGACATCCTCTACACGATCGGCTTCTTCCACATCTTCGCGTCGCCGGCGTTCAAGGTCACGACGATCATGCTGACGCTGAGCATCATCGCGTGCACGACGCACCGCACGCCGTCGCTGTGGCAGCGGTCCAAGCGCCCGCACGTGCACCCCAGCGACGCGTTCTTCGCTCGCGCCGGCCTGCGCGCCGAGATCGTCATGCCGGGCACCCCCGACCAGGCGCTGCAGCGCGTGCAGGGCATGCTGAGCTCCCACCGGTACCGGGTGGTCGACGACCCGAAAGACCCGAACGGCTCGTGCTACGCCGACCGCTTCCACCTGGCCCCGTTCGCCACCCTCATCGCCCACACGGCCTTCGTCATCATCCTCGTCGGCGTGCTCGTGACCTCGACGTTCGGCTTCCGCCTCAACGAGTTTCCGGTGACCGTGGGCAGCACCGCCGACGTCGGGCAGGGCACCGACCTGGCGATCGAGGTGCACGGGTTCAGCGACTCGTACCACCCGAACGGCCAGCCGATGGACTTCGTCTCCGACCTCGTGCTGTACGACAACGGCCAGCAGGTGGCGCGCCAGGACGTGCGGGTCAACCAGCCGATGCGCTACGACGGCGTCGTCATCTACCAGTCGTACTTCGGCATCGCCGCGATGCTGCGGATCACCGACCCCGCCTCCGGTCAGGTGCTCTTCGACGGTGGCGTGCCGCTGCAGTACCAGACCGACGACGAGAAGCACGTGTTCGGCTCGGTCACCCTGCCGAAGTACGGGCTGAAGTACTGGGTCATCAGCGGGGCCTCCGGGCGCACCGACGCGCTCGTCGCGCCCGGCCAGGCGCAGGTCGACGCGGTGCGCATCGGACAGACCGAGCGCACCGACTCCGGGGTGCTCGACCAGGGCGCCTCCGGCCAGATCGCCGGGCTCAACGTCACCTTCGAGCGCGAGCGCCAGTTCACCGGCCTGTCGGTGGCCCGCGACCACGGCGCGCTCATCGTGTGGATCGGCTCGGGCCTGATGATGCTCGGCTTCATGCTGACGTTCCTCATCCGGCAGCGGCGGCTGTGGGTGCGGGTGCGCCCCGTCGAGGGCACCGACGCCCACGGACGCGTGCGTTCCCGCGTCGTCATCGCGTCCACCGACCGCACCGACCTCGGCTACGAGCACCGGTTCCGGCGCATGATCGGCGACTTCGTGCGCCGAGCCGTCAAGGCCGACCGGTCCGGCACGGCAGCCGGCACCTCCACCGTCCCGGCCGCGACCGGCTCCCGGCACACCTGAGCAGTAGGCAGCACCAGAAAGAAGGTCAGCGATGTTCGATATCTCGCAGTACGCGCTGCTGGCGAGCACGGCGCTCGTCGTCCTCGCGCTGTTCGCGCACATCGCGGTCGCCGTCAAGCACCGGCGGGACGCCCACGACGAGTCGCCCGAGCGAGCCCCCGCGATGGTCGGCGCCGCGAGCAGCGAGGCCGGCGCCTGGGAGGACGCCGGCTACTCCATCGACGGCATCGTCGTGCGCGACCTCAACCACGGCGCGGGGTCGTCCGAGCACGCCCGCGGACTGGTCTGGTACGCCGACAACGTCACCCGGCTGGCCGCGTTCTTCCTCGCCGTCAACCTCGTGAGCCGCGCGATCACCACCGGGCACGGCCCGTGGGCCAACCAGCACGAGTTCGCCGTCGCGTTCAGCTTCGGCATGCTGTTCGCGTACACGCTGTTCGTGTGGCGCTACAAGGTGCGCATGCTCGGCCTGTTCGTGCTGCCGGTCATCCTCGCGATGCTCATCTACGCGCTGACCGTCGACTCCACCGTGCGCCCGCTGGTGCCGGCTCTGCACAACAACACGATGCTGGCCATTCACGTGGCGTGCGCGATGCTCGCCTACGGAGCCGGTGTCGTCGCCTTCGGCGCCGCGGCGCTGTACCTCGTCCACCCGCACGTGCGCTGGAAGGGGATGCCGGACCGCGAGCTGCTCGACGAGATCGGCTACCGCGCCGCCATCCTCACCTACCCGCTACTGACGATCATGATCATCCTCGGCGCGGTGTGGGCCGACGTCGCGTGGGGCCGGTACTGGAGCTGGGACCCCAAGGAGACCGCGGCCCTCGTGACGTGGCTCATCTACGGCGCCTACCTGCACGCCCGCATCTCCCGCGACTGGCGCGGCGACCGGGCCGCCTGGCTGCTCATCCTCGGCTTCGCCGCGATCCTGTTCACGTTCTTCGGCAACCTGTTCCTCGGCGGATTGCACTCCTACGCCTGATCCCACCCGGCCCTGCCTGACCCACAAGGAGCAACATGGCACGCCAGAGCCTGCAGAACCGTCCCGACGTGCGCGACGAGAACGAGCCGCGGGACTGGCGCGAGCGGATCCGCACGAGCCGGCTCGGCACGATGGGCGTGCTCACGCTGACGGCCGCGCTCGTCGTGCTCGGCGCGTACTTCCTGCGCCCCGACGCGCCGATCGCCGCCAAGGCCGGCAACGAGGGGTCGGTGGAGGCGGTCGAGCTCACCGCGGCGGCGTCGGGCCCGGCTCCCGAGATCGGGCAGGCCGCGCCGGGGTTCACCGGCGTCTCGATCGACGGCAAGCCGGTGTCGCTGGACCAGCTCAAGGGCCGCCCGGTGTGGCTGACGTTCGGCGCGTCGTGGTGCTCGGCATGCCGCGTCGAGGCGCCGGACATCCAGGCCGCGCACGCCGAGGGCGAGCCGAAAGACCTGGCAATCGTCGCGTTCTACCTCTCCGAGGAGGCGATGACCGTCAAGACGTTCGCGCAGCGGCTCGGCCTCACCTTCGACCAGGTGCCCGACCCGCAGACCCAGGTCGCCTCGAGCTACCGCGTCATGGGCATCCCGGCGCATTTCTTCATCGACCGCGACGGGGTGCTGCGTTCGACGCACGTCGGCATCCTCAGCGAGGAGAAGATCGCCACCGCCTTGAAAGAGATCGGCTGAGGCGAGCCCCTTGGCGGTGCGGCCGGCTCGCGCTGGACACGCCTGACTCGACGGGACACCTGCGATCGCGGGTGTCCCGTCGAGTTCGAGGTGTCCCGTCGCGGAGGTGGCGTCAGGCGGGCACGACCGCCCCGGCGTCGAGGAGGCGCCGCACGAGTCGGGTCGCGGTCCGGGGTTCGAGGCCGGTCGCGGCGGCGAGGTCGGTGGGCGTGACCGTCTCCCCGGCGAGCAGCGGGTCGAGACCGGGGGCTTCGGCGGCCGGCACCGTGAAGCGGCCGTTGCGACCGATGAGGCGCACGCCGCCGTCGTCGAGGTGAGCCGGGCGCAGCGCGAGGTGGCCGCGCAGCCGCACGCGGGTGGACTCGTCGAGGTCGCGGCTCGCGGCCAGCTGCGCGAACGGGCGCACGGGCGCGGGGCGCTGCCCGTCGGCGTGCTCCTGGGCGAGCCCGGCGGCGACCTCGTCGGTGTCGAGGTCGCGCAGCGCGGCCGTCACCGCCTCCCGCACGACGTCGACCTCGCCGGTCAAGGCGCCGGAGTCGG
Source organism: Piscicoccus intestinalis NBRC 104926 (assembly GCF_001515525.1). Classification (GTDB taxonomy): domain Bacteria; phylum Actinomycetota; class Actinomycetes; order Actinomycetales; family Dermatophilaceae; genus Kineosphaera; species Kineosphaera intestinalis. Next base: position 59,516 of record NZ_BCNQ01000006.1, read on the forward strand.
TGAAGTCCACGCCGAGCGGCAGTGATTCGCGCAACCGCTCGTCGGTCGCCAGGCGTTCGGCGACCACCGCGAGCACCTTCTCGGCCACGCTGTGCCGGGTCCATGCGGGGAGCCCGATCGTCAGGTGCCCGCTGACCCCGCCGAGCGCGGTCGCGGAGTGCAGGTAGCCGCGCGGCAGGTACAGGCAGTCGCCGGGGCGCAGCACGACGTCGAGGGTGGGCTCGCCCTGGGCGGCCTCCGTGATCGCGGCGGAGTGCAGGTGGTTGGGCTGGCTGCGCAGCGGCAGCGGGAAGACCGGGTCGTGGATGTGCCAGTGCTTCTCGCCCGCGAACTGCAGCACGAAGACGTCGTGCACGTCGTAGTGCGCGCCGAAGCCCTGCGACTGCGGAGGCGTGATGTACGCGTTGACCTGCACCGGGTGGCCGAGGTCGGCGGCCAGCTGCGCGGAGAACGTCGCGACCGGCTCCCACAGCCGGTGCAGCCCCTGCAGCACGACGGTGGCGCCGCGACCGACCTCGTCGTGGATGAGGTCGTCGCGGGCCTGGTCGGCGATCGCCGCGCCGATGCCCCCGGAGCCGGTGTAGGCCCGTTCGGGCAGCTCCTTGCCGTCCTTGACCAGCCGCAGGAACGGCGTGCGCAGCCCGCGGGCGCTGACGAGTTCGTCGACGGCGTCGAGGGAGAACAGGTCGGCGTACGACTGCGGGTCGTCGGAGCGGAGCAGCGGTTCACGGCCCCAGACGCTGTCGGCGAACGCCGTGGCGTCGCCGACGAGCCGGCTCAGCGCCGGCCGCTGCGACGAGGGCATCGCGGTTGTCGACGTCGCGGTGGTCGACGTCGCGGTGGTCGACGTCGCGGGTGCCGGTGCTGCGGTCTGCGTGCTCGTTGTCTCCACGACGGTCCGCTACCCGTCGCAGCGGCGATTACACCTGCTCACGAGCGGTCCGCGGGCCGTCGTCGCCGCATCGGTGGGCGGGTTCGACTCGCGCTCAGTCGGACAACTCCGGGAACCAGATCGCCAACTCGCGGGCGGCCGACTCCGGGGAGTCCGAGCCGTGCACGATGTTCTGCGTGGAGCCCTGCCCCCAATCGCGGCCGAGGTCGCCGCGGATGCTGCCGGGCGGGGCCTTCGTCGGGTCGGTGCTGCCGGCGAGCGAGCGGAACCCCTCGATGCAGCGCACTCCCTCGATGGCCACGGCCGCCACCGGCCCCGACGACATGAACTCCAGCAGCGAGTCGTAGAACGGCTTGCCCTCGTGCTCGGCGTAGTGCTTCGCGAGCCGATCGCGGTCCGGCGTGAGGATCTGCAACGCCACGAGCGTGTACCCCTTGGCCTCGATGCGGCGCAGCACCTCGCCGACCAGGCCCCGCTCGAATCCATCGGGCTTGACGAGGACGAGAGATCGTTCGGTCATCCCCGCAGCCTAGCCGCGCGGCGGGGGGCCGGCCGGTGGATCGGCCGAGCCCGCGGCGCCATCTGAGGAGGCCGAGGCGCGGGTGACGTAGGCGTGCGTGAGGTCGTCCATCCTGCGGCCCTGCACGAGGGCGACGACCCACAGGCTGCCGAAGATCGCGGTGACGATGAGCATCGCGGGCACGGCGACGGCGCTGGCCAGAGTGAGCAGCTGCACGAGCCAGCCGAGCAGGATGCCGAGCCGGGTGCGGGTCAGGGCGGCGGCGACGATGCACGCCGCGCCGAGGCCCAGGCCCACCCACAGGTAGGTGGCGGCGCGCTCGGGCTCGGTGACGCCGGCGAGCCCGCGGGCGGCGAACGCGCCGAGGATGACGACCGGCGCCTGCCCGCCGAGCACCGCCGCGCACAGCCGGCCGGTCACCTTCCGCGGCTCCGGCAGCAGCATCGGCCCGCGCAGGGGCCCGATGCCGTTGCCGGCGGCCCGCGACGGGCGACGGGGGCTCACGACTTCCCCAGCAGCATCCGCACCTCACCGGCGGTGAAGACGGAGCCGGTGGCGACCACTCCCCCGCCGACGCCGCCGTCGTCGGCCAGCTCGGCCGCGCGGTCCAGGGCGTCGGGCAGGTCGCGCACGACGTGCACGCGGTGGTCGCCGAAGTACTCGCGGGCCAGTGCGCCGAGCCGCTCGGGCTCCATGGCGCGCATCGACGTCGTGCGGGTGATGACGATCTCGTCGAAGACGGGCTCCAGCAGCTCGAGCATGCCCTCGACGTCCTTGTCGGCCATGCACGCGAACACCCCGACGGTGCGCGCGAACACGAACGAGTCGGCGAGCGCCGCCACGAGCGAGGCGATCCCGGCCGGGTTGTGGGCGGCGTCGACGAGCACCGTCGGGCTGCGCCGCACGATCTCCAGCCGTCCGGGCGACTCGACGGCCGCGAACGCCGCGCGGACGACCTCGAGGTCGAGCGGTTGCTCACCGCCTCCGACGAGGGCCTCGACGGCGGCGAGCGCGAGCAGCGCGTTGTGGGCCTGGTGTTCGCCGTGCAGCGGCAGGAACAGGTCGGGATAGTCGCCGGCGAGGCCTCGCAACGTGAGCACCTGCCCGCCGATCGCGACGTCACGGGCGAGCACGGCCAGCCCGCCCAGCCCGGTGCTCCCCTCGCCGCCGGCGATACCCTCGGTGACGTCCCAGGCGATCGAGGCGCCGACCTGCTCAGCCCGCTGCCGCAGCACCTCGGCCGCGCCGATCTCCTGGGCGGCGCTGACGACGATCGCGCCCGGCTTGATGATCCCGGACTTCTCCCCGGCGATGTCCTCGACCTCGGAGCCGAGGTAGCGCTCGTGGTCCAGCGCGATCGGGGTGATGACGGCGACGGCGCCGTCGGCGACGTTCGTCGCGTCCCAGACCCCGCCCATGCCGACCTCGACGACCGCGACGTCGACGGGGGCGTCGGCGAAGATCGCGTACCCCATCGCGACGAGCACCTCGAAGAACGAGAGCCGGCCGGTGCCCGCCTCCAGGGAACGCTGCTCGACGAGGGCCAGCAGCGGCGCGATCTCGTGGTAGGCCTCGACGAACCGGCGGGCCTCGACGAGCTCGCCGGACAGCACGATGCGTTCGCGGATGTCGTGCAGGTGCGGCGAGGTGAACCGGCCGGTGCGCAGGCCGAGTTCGAGCAGCAGCCGCTCGATCATGCGGGCCGTGCTCGTCTTGCCGTTGGTGCCGGTGATGTGCACCACCGGATAGGTGCGTTGCGGGTCGCCGAGCACCTCGAGCAGGGCTCGCACGCGGTCGGTGGTGGGATCGATGTCGTGCTCGGGCGCGCGCGAGACGATCTCTTCCTCGACCTCGCGCAGGCGGCGGCGTACGTCCAGATCCATGTGCTCCCTTGTCGATTCGCTGCCGCCGACGGCGCGCCCGGCGGGCGCGCGGACGGCTCAGCCCTGCTGGTCGGTGGGGTCGGGGTCGCGTCGGGTCCAGACGAGATCCGGCATGTCCGACTGCTTCTCGCGATGGTCGACGACGAACCCGTGGCCGCGCGTGAAGGCGGCCGCCGAAGCGTTGCCGTCGGCATACGAGAGGTACAGCGCCTGGTCGCCGTGCCGGTGGATGACCGCCTGCAGCAGCAGCCCCCCGATGCCGTGGCCCTGCCAGGCGGGCAGCACGTACAGCTTCCAGATGGTCTGGGCCCCCTCGTTCGGCCCGAAGGCCGCCATGCCGATGACATGGCGGTCGCCGCTACGGTCGTCGTCCTCGACCTCCGCGACGAGCGTGCGGCCGGCCCGGATCGCCGGGATGCAGGCATCCTTCGTCCACCACTTCGCGAGGAAGAGGTCGACGAGCTCGGGCGCATACAGGCCGGCGTGCGTCACGGGCCAGGTCTGTCGGCCGACGGCGACGACCGCGTCGAGGTCGTTGCCGTCCGCTTCCCGAACGACGATGCGCGGGTTCATGGGCGTCCTGAGTCGGCTGAAAGGTCGGCTGAAAGGTCGGCTGAAAGGTCGGCTGGCGAGTCGGATCGACGGCGTACCGACCCGGCTCGCGCTTGCGGGCCATTCTGCCCGACCGGATCCGGCCGCGCGGGCGTCACCGCTTGGTCACCACGACTCGAATCCGGCGCCCGTCACCGACGTTCGCCTGCGTGCCCTGCCCTTCCGGCAGCGCGTTCAGGTCGGCGGCGGCGCCGAACTGCTCCGCGAGCGTCTCGGTCATGATGAGCCGCTCGTGGGTCAGGCAGGCGCGCCAGATCTCCTCGTCCTGGGCGAGCACGGTGAGGCCGATGCGGTCGGAGACGTCGAGCCCGGCCTCCTTGCGCGCCTGCTGCACGGCCCGCACGACGTCGCGCGCGAGGCCCTCGGCGGCCAGCTCGGGGGTGACGTCGGTGTCGAGCACGACGAACCCGCCGCCGGGCAGGGTCGCGGTCGCGTGCCCGCCGGAGCCGGGCAGGGAGTCGTCGACGACGGTCTCCAGGGTGTACTCGCCGTCGAGCAGCTCGAAACCGCCCGCGACGACCGTGCCGTCGGCCGACACGTTCCAGTCGCCCGACTTCGCGGCCTTGATCGCGGCCTGCACCTGCCGGCCCAGGCGCGGGCCGGCGGCGCGCGCGTTGACGGTGAGCCGCTGGGAGACGCCGAACTCGGCCTCCGCGGCCCCGGACAGCTCGACGAGCCCAACGCTCTTGACGTTGAGCTCGTCGGCGACGATGCCGGTGAAGTCGGCCAGCGCGTCGGCCTCCGGTGCGACGACCGTCAGCCGCGCCAACGGCAGCCGCACCCGCAGGTTCTGCGCCTTGCGCAGGCTGGAGCCGACCGAGCAGATCTCCCGGGCGCGGTCCATGCGCTCGACGAGCTCGTGGTCGGCGGGCAGGTCGTCGGCGACCGGGTAGTCGGTGAGGTGCACCGAGCGGCCGCCGGTCAGGCCGCGCCAGATCTGCTCGGTGGTCAGCGGCAGCAGCGGGGCCGCGACCCGGCTCAGCACCTCGAGGGTGGTGTACAGGGTGTTGACCGCGTCGGTCACCGACTCGTTGTCGGCGCCGGTGTCCCAGAACCGGTCGCGGCTGCGCCGCACGTACCAGTTGGTCAGCACATCGAGGAACGTGCGTACGTCGTCGCAGGCCCCGGCGATGTCGTAGGCGTCGAGGTCGGCCGTGACGGCCTCGACGAGTTCGCGCAGCTTGGCGAGCAGGTAGCGGTCGAGCACGTCCTGGCTCGCGGTCGACCACTTCGCCTCGATGCCGTGGCCGGAGTCGGCGGCGTTGGCGTAGAGGCTGAAGAAGTACCACGTGTTCCACAGCGGCAGCAGCGCCTGACGCACGCCCTCGCGGATGCCTTGTTCGGTGACGATGAGGTTGCCGCCGCGCAGGATCGGGCTGGACATGAGGAACCAGCGCATCGCGTCGGCGCCGTCGCGGTCGAAGACCTCGGTGACGTCGGGGTAGTTGCGCAGGCTCTTGCTCATCTTCTGTCCGTCGTTGCCGAGCACGATGCCGTGGCTGACGCACGCCTCGAACGCGGGCCGGTCGAACAGGGCGGTGGCCAGGATGTGCAGCGTGTAGAACCAGCCGCGGGTCTGGCCGATGTACTCGACGATGAAGTCGGCCGGAAAGTGGTGCTCGAACCACGACGTGTTCTCGAACGGGTAGTGCACCTGGGCATAGCTCATCGAGCCGGAGTCGAACCACACGTCGAGCACGTCGTCGACGCGGCGCATCGTCGAGGAGCCGGTCGGATCGTCGGGGTTGGGCCGGGTCAGCTCGTCGATGAACGGGCGGTGCAGGTCGACGTTGCCCTCGCGGTCGCGGGGCAGCTGCCCGAAATCCTCTTCCAGCTGGGCCAGCGAGCCGTACACGTCGAGACGCGGGTACTCCGGGTTATCACTGCGCCAGACGGGAATCGGGCTTCCCCAGAAGCGGTTTCGGGAGATCGACCAATCCCTGGCGTTCTCCAGCCACTTGCCGAACTGGCCGTACTTGACGTGCTCGGGCACCCACGAGATCTCCTCGTTGGTGCGCAGCATGTCGTACTTGAACTTCGTCACCTCGACGAACCAGGAACTGACCGCCATGTACAGCAGCGGCTCGCGGCAGCGCCAGCAGTGCGGGTAGGCGTGGTCGTACGTCTCGCGCCGCAGGAGCACCGTGCCCGGCGTGACCGGGCCCGGGTCGGCGTCGCCGCCGAGGCCGTCGACGTAGGTGCGGGCCTTGAGGTGCTCGATGATGGGGGCGTTGGCGTCGAAGACGTGCATGCCGGCGTACTCGGTGACCGGGTAGATGAAGCGGCCGTCGGGGCCGACGGGCACCACGGTCTCCACGCCGACGGTGTCGAGGGCGGCCTTGTCGTCCTCACCGAAGCCGGGCGACATGTGCACGATGCCGGTGCCGTCCTCGGTGGTCACGAAGTCGGCGGCGATGACCTGGTGGGCGTTCGTGTAGCCCTCGTAGTAGCCGAACGGCGGCGTGTAGTGGTCGCCGACGAGGTCGGCGCCCTTGAGGCGGGCCACGACGTGCGGCTCGGGGTCGGCCTTGGCGCTGCCGAACAGGTCCTTCGCGTAGGCCGCCAGACGGCTCTGCGCGAGCAGGTAGCGCTCGGGCTTGCCGGAGGCCTCCGACTCCACGACGACGTAGTCGACGTCGGGGTGCACGGCGATGCCCATGTTCGAGGGCAGCGTCCACGGGGTCGTCGTCCAGATCAGCGCGAGCACACCTTCGTACTGGCCGTCGCGGAGGCGGTAGCCGACGGTGATCGCCGGATCCTGCCGGTTGCGGTAGATCTCGTCGTCCATCCGCAGCTCGTGGTTGCTCAGCGGCGTCTGGTCGTTCCAGCAGTACGGCAGGATGCGGAAACCCTCGTAGACGAGGCCCTTGTCGTACAGCGACTTGAAGGCCCACAGCACCGACTCCATGAAGGTGGGGTTGAGGGTGCGGTAGTCGTTCTCGAAGTCGACCCAGCGGGCCTGGCGGGTGACGTAGTCCTCCCACTCCTTGGTGTACTTCAGCACCGACTCCCGGCACTTGGCGTTGAACGCCTCGATGCCGACCTCGAGGATCTCCTCCTTGGTCTTGATGCCGAGCTGGGCCATGGCCTCGAGCTCGGCGGGCAGCCCGTGGGTGTCCCAGCCGAAGCGGCGCTCGACGCGCTTGCCGCGCATCGTCTGGTAGCGCGGCACGACGTCCTTGACGTAGCCGGTGAGCAGGTGACCGTAGTGCGGCAGGCCGTTGGCGAACGGCGGGCCGTCGTAGAAGACGAACTCGTTCTGCCCGTTCTCCCCCGCCGGTCGGGCCTCGACGGACGCGCGGAACGTGTCGTCGGCCTTCCAGTAGTCGAGCACGTCCTGCTCGATCTGCGGGAAGCGGGGGCTGGCGGGCACGCCGAACGCGGCGCCGGGCACACCGTTGCTCTGGGCGTCGGGCTGCTGCGAGGGCTGCGAAGACGCGGTGACCTTGGGATAGATCATCGAACCGGGTGCTCCTGTGTGCTCGTGACGATGTCGTTCATGCCGGGGTCACGAGGACGACCCGCCGTGCGGGCCGCGGTACCACCTCGCTTGCCGACGCCACACAACTGTGTGCCGTCGACCGCTCGTTCGGGGCTGTCACGGGCCCTCCCGTCCGGTTCTACTGAGCTGCTGCTAGGCGCGAGCCGTTCTTCCGGAGGCTCACCGGTGATGGCCGGGTCGATGCCTGTGCGCCCAACTCTACCCGCCGGCCGCAACACCCTTCTCCCCCCGCCCCGCCTCGGGCATCCGCGGTGCCACGCCCCTGCCCGCAAGACGGTGGGAGATTCTGCCGGACAGACGCGGCAGATCTACCACCGTATCCGGGGGGTCGGGCCGGCCGGCCAGACGCCGCCCGCCAAACGCACCACCGAGGCACTCGGCCACCGGACACGCAGCCAGGATCGCGGAATCACCCGTCACCAGTGCGCGCGGTTCGTGACAGTCTGGAGTCTCGCCCCGGCACGCCGACGTGAGGAGGGCGCGATGGCGCTCGACGAGATCTACCCGCAGGCCGACCCGAGCCGGTATCGCGTGCAGACCGAGGCGGACGGGCCCGCGGGCCGGCTCCCGCTCACCGGCGACGACCTGCGCACCCAGCCCAGCGGCAACCTCTTCGGCAAGACGATGAACGCGGGAATGGGCTGGAATCCCGACGAGCTGAACAACGACGAGTTCATGATCATCAGCACCCAGGGCGGGCTCCGCGCCGACGACGGACGGGCCGTGGCGCTCGGACTGCACACCGGCCACTACGAGCTGGGCCTGCTCGTGCGCGGCGCGGCCGAAGAGATCGCCGCCCGTGGCGGACTGCCCTACGCCACCTACGTCTCCGACCCGTGCGACGGCCGCACCCAGGGCACCGTCGGCATGTTCGACTCCCTGCCCTACCGCAACGACGCCGCGATCGTCATGCGCCGGCTCATCCGCTCGCTGCCCACCCGCTCCGGCACCCTCGGCATCGCCTCCTGCGACAAGGGACTGCCGGCCATGATGATGGCGCTCGCCTCGATGCGCGACGAGCCGACCGTGCTCATCCCCGGCGGCGTCACCCTGCTCGCCCGCGACGCCGAAGACCTCGGCACCGTGCAGACGATCGGCGTGCGCTACGCCAGCGGCGAGCTGTCGCTGGAGGACGCCGCGATCCTGGGCTGCAAGGCCTGCGCCTCCTCCGGCGGCGGCTGCCAGTTTCTCGGCACGGCCGCCACCTCCCAGGTCGTCGGCGAGGCCCTCGGCCTGGCGATCACCCACTCGGCGCTCGCGCCCTCCGGCCAGCCGCTGTGGCACGACCTCGCGCCCGCCTCCGCCCGGGCGCTGCTGGGCCTGCGCGCAGCCGGCCTGACGACCGCCGACATCATCACCGACGACGCCATCGAGAACGCGATGGTCGTGCACGCCGCGTTCGGCGGCTCGACGAACCTGCTGCTGCACCTCACCGCCATCGCCCACGCTGCGGGGCGCCGCATGCCGACCGTCGACGACTGGGCCCGGGTCAACGCCGCGGTGCCGCGCATCGTCAGCGTCACCCCGCTCGGCCCGGTGCACTACCCGACCGCGGTCGTCTTCCTCGCCGGCGGCGTGCCCGAGGCGATGCTGCGGCTGCGCCACCTCGGCCTCCTGCACGAGGACGCGCTGACCGTCACCGGCGCCACCCTCGGCGAGAACCTCGACTGGTGGGAGGCCAGCGAGCGGCGCACGCACACGCTGGAGCGGCTGCGCAAGACGAACCGGCTCGACTCGGGGCAGGTCATCATGACCCCGGAGACGGCCGCGCAACGCGGCATGACGTCCACGGTCACCTTCCCCCGCGGCAACATCGCCCCCGAGGGCTCGGTCGTGAAGTCGACGGCCATCGACGCCGGCGTCGTCGGCGCCGACGGGGTCTTCCGCCTCACCGGCCCCGCCCGGGTGTTCGCCACCGAGGTCGGCGCGATCGCCGCGATCAAGGCGGGGGCGATCGCCGCGGGCGACGTCATGGTCGTCGCCGGAGCCGGGCCACACGGCACCGGCATGGAGGAGACCTACCAACTCACCTCCGCCCTCAAGCGCCTCCCCTACGGCAAGCACGTCGCGCTCATCACCGACGCCCGCTTCTCCGGGGTCTCGACCGGAGCCTGTTTCGGTCACGTCGGCCCCGAGGCCCTCGCCGGCGGCCCGATCGGGCGGCTGCGCGACGGCGACCTCATCGAGATCGTCGTCGACACCGCGCGCCTGACCGGCTCCCTGAACTTCGTCGGCAGGCCCGACGCCCCGCTGACCCCGGAGGCGGGAGCCGGTGTGCTCGCGGCCCGAGATCCCTTCCCCGGCATGGGTCCCGATGCCGAGTTGCCCGACGACACCCGGCTGTGGGCCGCACTGCAGGACGCCAGCGGCGGCATCTGGCGCGGGTGCGTCTACGACGTCGACCGCATCATCGCGACCCTGGAGGCGGGCAAGGCCGCGCTGGCGGCCCGCGAGAGAATGTCCGAATGACCACCGACCTGACGCGAGCCCCCAGGCCGACCGTCCCCTGGATCGACGACCCGGATGTCAGGGCCGGCTACGGGGTCGACGCGAGCCTGGGCGCGACCGCCCCCGACGGCTTCGAGGTGGTGCGGGCCCGTGACGAGGCCGACGTCGTCGAGGTGCTGCGGTTCGCGGCGGCGACGAACACGCCGGTGGTGCCGCAGGGCGCGCGCACCGGGTTGACCGGGGCGGCGGCCGCCCGGCCCGGCGCCATCGTGCTCAACACGACCGGGCTCAACCGCGTCGTCGACGTCGATCCCGTGCAGGGCCTCGCGGTCGCCGGCCCCGGCGTCACGACGCAGGAGCTGAAGAAGGCGTGCGCGCAGGAGGGGCTGTTCTACCCGCCCGACCCGGCCTCGGCCGCGAGCTGCACGCTCGGCGGCAACGTCGCGACGAACGCCGGCGGGCTGTGCTGCGTGAAGTACGGCGTGACCGCCGACTACATCGCCGGCCTGCGGGTCGTGTTGCCCGGCGGCGAGGTCATGACGACCGGCCGTCGCACCGCAAAGAACAGTGTGGGTCCGGACTTCACCGGCCTGGTGGTCGGCTCCGAGGGCACGATCGGCGTCGTCACGCAGGTCGTCGCCACCGCGATCCCCGCGCCCGACCCGGCGCTCACCGCGGTCGGCATGTTCCCGAGCCTGGAGTCGGCGTCCGCGGCGATCATCGCGCTGCGTCGCGACCCGCACCCGCCGTGCCTGCTGGAGTTTCTCGACGAGCGCTCGATCGAGGCCATCCAGGGCCTGGCCGACTACGGCTTCCCGCAGGGCTGCGCGGCCGCGCTGCTCGTGCAGGCCGACCGACCCGGCCACGTCGCGCCGGACCTGGCCCGCTACGCGGAGCTGCTGTCGCAGGCCGGCGCCGACGAGGTGGCGGTCGCCGACACCGCCCAGGAGGCCGACGCGCTGCTGGCCGGGCGCCGCGCCCTGCACGCGGCGCTGGAGTCGACGGGCCCGCAGCTCATCGAGGACATGTGCGTGCCGATCCGGCAGCTGCCCCACCTCGTCACCCGCGGCCGCGAGATCGCCGCCGCGCGCGGCATCGCGGTGTCGATGTCGGGGCACGGCGGCGACGGCAACCTGCACCCCAGCCTCACCGTCGACCCGGCCGATCCCGAGGTCATGGACCGTGCCTGGCGCGTGTTCGGCGAGCTCGTCGACCTCACCCTCGAACTCGGCGGCACGATCTCCGGGGAACACGGCATCGGCACCCTCAAGGCCCCCTACCTGCGCCGCCAGCTCGGCGCGGCCCAGCTCGACCGGCTCCGCGCCGTCAAGGCCGTCTTCGACCCGGCCGGGCTGATGAACCCGGGCGTCTCCTACACGAGCCCGTAACGATCCGACTCGCCGAGACGCATCCGCGCGCGAACGCCCGCACGACCGCGCGATCATGAGCGGAGGGGATCGGTTCGCCGACCGTCGACAGTGTTGTCGCCGCGCAGCGAGCGCCGGCCCAGGGGCTGTACGGATGTGATTGACCTGCGGGTCGAAGGGGTGTCGTGTCGAGGTCTGACGACCGGCGCCGGGTGCTGCTCACCGGCGCGACCGGCAACTGGGGGCGGGCCACGCTGCGGGCGCTGCGCGAGCGGCCGGAGATCGCCGTGCGAGCGCTCGTGCTGCCCGCCGAGGCGGCTCCCGGCGCCCGCCTCCCGAGGTGAGGCCGCCGCGCTGCGCCGGGCCCGGGCACGCACCCTCGCGGCCTTCGCCGACATGGCGAACCTGCAGGTCGTCCGGGGCGACCTGACGAATCCGGCGGACGTGGCCCGCGCCGTCGAGGGCGTCGACCTCGTGCTGCATCTGGGCGCCCTCGTCTCGCCCCGTGCCGACGAGCACCCCGATCTCGCGTGGCGCACCAACGTCGGCGGCATGCGCCACCTCATCGACGCGATCCGCGCCCGGCCCGACCCGGGCGCGGTCACCCTCGTCGGAGTCGGGTCGGCCACCGAGACCGGCAACCGGCCCGAACCCGTGCACTGGGGCCGCGTCGGCGACCCGCTGCGCGTCTCGGCGTTCGACGAGTACGGGCAGACGAAGGTGGCGGCCGAGCGGCTCCTCGTCGACTCGGGCCTGCCTCGCTGGGTGTGGTTGCGGCAGACCGGGATCCTGCACCCCGGCGTGCTCACCGTGCGCGACCCGATCGTCACGCACACCCCGCTCGACGGCACCCTCGAAGGGGTCTCGGACGACGACTCGGCGCGGCTGCTCGTGGCGATCGCGGCGGGCCAGGCGCCGCCGCAGTTCTGGGGTCGGGTGTGGAACATCGGCGGCGGGCCGGGCTGGCGGCTGACGAACTGGCAGTTCCATCGGGCGGCGGCCCGCGCGCTCGGAGCCGGTGACCCGAGCGCCTGGTTCCAGCGCAACTGGTTCTCCACCGGCAACTTCCACGGGCACTGGTTCTCCGACTCCGACGATCTGGAGGCGGTCGTGCCGTTTCGGCGCGACTCCTTCGAGGACTTCCTGGCCGCCTCCGTCGCCAGCCTGCCTGGCCCGGCGCGGGCGGCCGGCCGGGTTCCCCCGTGGCTCATCAAACACGCGGTCATGGCCCCGCTCACCCGCCGTCCGCGCGGCACGATCCACGCGGTGCGGCACCGCGACGAGGCGGCGATCGCCGCGCACTTCGGCTCCCTGGAGGCGTGGCGGGCCATCGGCGACTGGTCGAGTTACGTGCCCGCGAGGCCGTCGCCGACCCCGCGGCTGCTCGACCACGGCTACGACGAGTCGGTGCCACCGGCCCGCTGGTCGACGCCGCTGTACCGGCAGGCCGCGGCCTTCCGCGGCGGGTCGCTGCTCGACGACCGCGCCCGGACCGGCGACATCGCCACCCCCCTGCGGTGGCGATGCGCGTACGGGCACGAGTTCCCCGGCTCCCCGCGGCTCGTGCTCGCCGCCGGCCACTGGTGCCCCGAGTGCGTGCGCCGCCCGACTCAATACGCGGCCCAGGCCGACCGCAACCCCTTCCTCGCCCAGGTCGAGCACGCCCAGGGCCCCTGACCACGCCCGCACCACCTCCGCGAAAGCTGCGTGCGTCGGGCGGTTTCGGCTACTCGGCGCGGCCTTCGTTGACGGTCTCGACCGACTCGTCGCCGAGCTGCAGCAGGGTGCCGGCCTTGCGGTCGCGCAGGTAGTCGCGCATCTCCTGCTTGATGACCGGCAGCAGAAGCCCGACGCCGAGCAGGTTGACGAACGCGCAGACGAACAGGAACGAGTCGGCGAAGTCGAGCACCGCGCCGAGGGTGAGCACGGCGCCGATCGTCGTGAAGAACAGGTAGATGATCTTGAAGACGAGGTCACCGACCCGGGTGCGCCCGAACAGGTACCGCCACGCCTGCTGGCTGTAGTACGCCCACGTGATGACCGTCGAGAACGCGAAGAGGAAGACGCACAGCGCGAGCACGATGTCCCAGCGCGGCAGGAAGGTGTCGAACGCGGCCGCCGTGATCGTCACGCCCGCCGGGGCGTCCGGGGACTGCCGGGCGTCGATCCAGGCCTGCGGCTGGGCGATGACGATCGTCAGCGCCGTCATCGTGCAGATGACGACGGTGTCGATGAACGGCTCCCACAGCGCGACGAACCCCTCGGAGACGGGCCGGCGGGTCTTCACCGCGGAGTGCGCGATCGGGGCGGAACCCAGGCCGGCCTCGTTGGAGAAGGCCGCGCGCCGGAAACCCTGGATGATGACGCCGATCATGCCGCCGGTGACGCCCTCGGGGGTGAAGGCGCCGGTGAGGATCTGCCCCAACGCGTCCGGCACGTGGCCGATGTTGATGAGGATGACCGCGAGGCACGAGAGCACGTAGATGATCGCCATGGCCGGCACGAGCTTGCTCGTCACGCGGCCGATGGACTTGACGCCGCCGATGATGACGAGGCCGACGCCGAGGGCGAGCAGGAGGCCGAAGATGAGGGCGCCGCCGTCGGAGGCCAGGATGCTGTCGTCGCCGCCGCTGGCGTCGCGGACGATCTGGTAGGTCTGGTTCGACTGGAACATGTTGCCGCCGGCGCCGCCGAAGAACAGGATCGCGATGGCGAACAGGCCGGTCAGGGCCTTGGAGATCACCGAGCCGAAACGCTCGAACGCGACCGGCAGGTAGTGGAACGCGCCGCCGTGCACGGTGCCGTCGGGGCCGATGCGCCGGTAGCGCACACCGAGGGTGCACTCCGCGAACTTCGTCGCCATGCCGAGCAGGCCGGCGAGGATCATCCAGAACGTCGCGCCCGGGCCGCCGAGGGTGACCGCGACGGCGACCCCCGCGATGTTGCCGAGCCCGACAGTGCCGGAGACAGCCGACGTGAGGGCCTGGAAGTGGTGATCTCACCGGGGTCGTTCGGGCTGGAGTAGCGGCCCCGGAGGACCTCGTAGGCCACCTTGAGCCCGCGGAACTGGATGAATCCGAAGTAGAAGGTGATGAAGACGGCCCAGCCGATGAGCCACACCAGCACGAACGGGATCTCGTTGCCGCCGGGCAGCGGAATCGGGACGAAGATGATCTTCGCGGCCCACTCCGAGACGGGCTGGAAGCCGGAGTTGATCACCTGCTCGATGTTTGCGATCCATGCACTCTCGGCACCCTCGTCCGCGGCGGCCAGAGCCGAGACGGCGGGTAGCGCGGCGGTCGCCGCGAAAGATGTTGTTGACAGCACCATGGGCATTAAGGAAGCCGACAGTCCCGCCGATCACAACACATCAGCGCCCGACGTGATCGATTCGTGACGGCCAATAACGCTGTGCAAATCAGCCCACATCCGCGAAAAACGCCTGTGGCGTAGCGGAACTGCGGTTCGCGCCGCAGCCCTCGCCACGCCGGGCATTCCAGGTCGTTCGCGCCCGTGGACCGCCCGTGGACCGGTCGTTACGAGCGGCGGCGCCCCAGGAGCGCGTCGAGGCTGAACCGCCCGGGGCCGGTGACGGCGAACGTCAGGGCCGCGAGGGCGATGACGGCGACGAGCTCCCAGCCGCCATCGGCGGCGAACAGCCCCTGGCCCATGTGCACGAACCAGAACGCGCCGGCCATGACGCCCGCGACGAGGAGCCCGACGAGCGGGGTGAGCAGCCCGAGCACGAGCAGCAGGCCGCCGAGGGTCTCGACGCCGGCGGCGAATCCGGCCGAAACGAGCGGCAGCGGCACACCGCCCTGCTCGAAGCCGGCCGCGGTGCCCGCGATGCCGTTGGTCAGCAACTTCTGCAGGCCGTGCGCGATGAGGATGACGCCCAACAGCACGCGGGCGCCGAGCAGCACGAGGTCGCGCACCGCCACGGGCAGCCGGGGCGCGGCCGGGTCCACGGGCGCGGTCGGTTGCGACGGACGGGTGTCGGTGGACGTTGAAACAGACTGGCTCACAGCAGAACTCCAATTAGTTGATGCGTCACTGACAGTTCAAAGGTAGGCAATTCGCACCGGCTCCGGCAACTCGACACGGCGTGGACGCCGCAGGTTATGACCACGATTCGCGACATTGCGAGACGAGCCCGCGATCAGCGCGCGACGCACCGGATACGAGCCGCGACCCAGCCGGAGGCGGCCCCGCCCGACCGCGCGGCCGCGCGTGGAGACGCGCCGCGCGCGTCTGGGAGAATGCACGCCATGAATTCCCCGCTGTCCGCAACATCGCAGGCGCCCGCCGAGGACGCCGCCTCCGGGAACACCCCGGCGACCTCGACCACCACGGTGACGGTGCCCGACCGCCCGAGCGTCGACGGCCTGGAGGACAAGTGGGCGGCGGTATGGGAAGCGCAGGGCACGTACCGCTTCGACCGCGAGCGCGCGCTGGGCCTGCCGCGCGAGCGGGTGTACTCGATCGACACTCCCCCGCCCACCGCCAGCGGCAGCCTGCACGTGGGGCACGTGTTCAGCTACACGCACACCGACTGCCTGGCCCGCTACCAGCGGATGACCGGCAAGGAGGTGTTCTACCCGATGGGCTGGGACGACAACGGCCTGCCCACCGAGAAGCGCGTGCAGAACTTCTACGGGGTGCGCGGCGACGCCCACCTGCCGTACGTCGAGAACTACACGCCGCGCTACCACGGCGACATGCCCGCCAAGGACGTCAAGGACGCCTCCAAGCAGGAGGCGATCAGCCGCGCGAACTTCGTCGAGCTGTGCGACGAGCGCACGGTGCAGGACGAGAAGACGTTCGAAGCGCTGTGGCGCCGCCTCGGCCTGTCCGTGGACTGGACGCAGACCTACCGCACGATCGACCGGCGCTGCCAGGCCGTCTCCCAGAAGGCGTTTCTCGACCACCTCGCCGCGGGCAACGCCTACCAGTCGGAGGCGCCGGGGCTGTGGGACGTCACCTACCAGACCGCGGTCGCGCAGGCCGAGCTCGAGGCGCGCGACTACCCCGGGCACTACCATCGGGTCGCGTTCCACGCCCCCGACGGGGAGCCGGTCTACATCGAGACGACGCGCCCCGAGCTGCTGCCCAGTTGCGTGGCGCTGATCGCGCACCCCGACGACGAGCGTTACCAGGGATTGTTCGGATCCACCGTCACCTCACCGGTGTTCGGCGTCGAACTGCCGGTGCTTGCGCACCCCGAGGCCGAGATGGACAAGGGCGCGGGCATCGCGATGTGCTGCACGTTCGGTGACCTCACCGACGTCACGTGGTGGCGCGAGCTGCAGCTGCCGACGCGTTCGCTCGTCACGCGCAACGGGCGCCTGGCGGCCGAGACTCCCGAGTGGCTCACCGACTCCGGGGCGCGCGAGTTCTACGCCGAGCAGGTCTCGGGCGCAACAACCTTCACCGCCCGCAAGAACATCGTGCAGAAGCTGCGGGAGACCGGCGACCTGGCCGGGGAGCCCACGCCCACGCAGCGCAAGACGAACTTCTACGAGCGCGGCGACAAGCCGCTGGAGATCGTCACGAGCCGGCAGTGGTACATCCGCAACGGCGGCCGCGACGAGGACCTGCGGGAGGCGCTCATCGAGCGCGGCCGGCAGATCGCGTTCCACCCCGACTTCATGCGGGTGCGCTACGAGAACTGGGTGGGCGGCCTCAACGGCGACTGGCTCATCAGCCGGCAGCGCTTCTTCGGCATCCCGATCCCGGTCTGGTACCCGATCGACGAGCACGGCGAGCCGCGCTTCGGCGAGCCGATGGTGCCCGACGCCGCGAGCCTGCCGATCGACCCGTTCACCGACGTGCCGCCCGGGTTCACGCCCGAGCAGCGCGACGCCCCAGGCGGATTCACCGGCGACCCCGACGTCATGGACACGTGGGCCACCTCGTCGCTGACCCCGCAGATCACGACCGGCTGGCCCGCCGCCGACACCGGCGACCCCCAGCTGTTCGAGCACCTGTTCCCGATGGACGTGCGCCCGCAGGGGCAGGACATCATCCGCACGTGGCTGTTCAGCACCGTCGTGCGCGCCCACCACGAGAACGACACGGTGCCCTGGCGCCACGCGGCGATCAGCGGCTGGATCCTCGACCCCGACCGCAAGAAGATGAGCAAGTCCAAGGGCAACGCCGAGACCCCCGAGGGCATGCTGCAGCAGCACGGCTCGGACGCGGTGCGGTACTGGGCGTGCTCGGCGCGCCTGGGCACCGACGCCGCCTTCGACACCGGCCAGATGAAGGTCGGCCGCCGCCTGGCGATCAAGGTGCTCAACGCGAGCAAGTTCGCCCTCGGTTTCGGGGAGCCGGAGACGCCCGGGGCTCTCGCGGCGGCCGTCACCCACCCGCTCGACCGGGCGATGCTCGCGCGGCTCACGCAGGTCGTGTCGCGGGCGAGCGCGGGCTTCGAGGCGTACGACCACACCCGGGCGCTGGAAGACACCGAGTCGTTCTTCTGGACGTTCTGCGACGACTACATCGAGCTCGTCAAGGACCGCGCGCACGGGGGGCGCACCGCCGAGGGCGCCGCGTCGGCCCGGGCCGCGCTGCGGATCGCGCTCGATGTGCTGCTGCGGCTGCTCGCGCCGTTCCTGCCGTACGCGACCGAGGAGGTGTGGAGCTGGTGGCACACCGGCTCCGTGCACCGGGCGGCCTGGCCGAGCGCCGACGAGCCCGACCTGGGCGCCTTCGCCGGCGACGACCCGGCCACCCTGGAGGCGGTGAGCCAGGTGCTGATCGGCGTGCGCCGCGCGAAGTCCGACGCCAAGCTCGGCATGCGGGCCGGCGTGTCGTCGGTGACGTTCGCCGGCCCGGCCGACGCGCTGGAGCGGCTGCGCGCAGCAGCCGACGACCTCGCCGCGGCCGGGCGCATCGAGTCGGTGAGCTACGCCGACGCCGAGCGCCTGCAGGTCCGCGACGCGGAGCTGGTCCCGCCTCCCCCGCGCGCCTGACCCCACCCCACAACCCCCAACGACGCTGAGAACTGCGTGTCGTGGTGAGAACTGCGGTTCGTGCCGCAGTTGCGAGCACGACACGCAGTTCTCGGCGTCGTTGCCGAGCAGCAGGGAGTTCGCATGAGTGAGGGCCGCATTCTCGATCGACTCCGCAGTGAGCCGGGCGCGGCGCTGCTGCTCGTCGCGGTGACGGTGTTCGCGCTGCTGTGGGCGAATTCCCCGTTCTCACACTCCTACGAGCAGCTGTGGGAGACCCACCTGGCCGTGACACTGGGCGGCTGGGGCCTCGACCTGAGCCTGCACCACTGGGTCAACGACGGCCTCATGGTGATCTTCTTCTTCGTCGTCGGCCTCGAGGTGCGCCAGGAGCTCGCGGTCGGGTCGCTGCGCGAGCGGCGCCGGGCGCTCGTGCCGCTCGTCGCCGGGGCGCTCGGGGTCGCCGTGCCCGCGGTCATCTACCTGGCGATCGCCGGCGGCGAGGCCCCGGCCGGCTGGGGCGCGGTCGTCGGCACCGACACCGCGTTCCTCCTCGGCGCCCTCGCGCTCGTCGGGCCCGCGATGTCGAATCAGCTGCGGATCTTCCTGCTCACCCTCACGGTCGTCGACGACTTTCTCGCCGTCTCGATCATCGGCGTGTTCTACAGCGACGACGTGCGCGTCTGGCCGCTGGTCGTCGCCCTCGGCACGCTGGTGCTCCTCTACCTGCTGGGCCGCACCCGGCAGTGGCGCAGTTCCCCGTACGTGGCGCTGGTCGTCGTGTTGTGGCTGGCGACGCTGGAGGCGGGCATCCACCCCTCGATCGCCGGCATGGCGGCGGGCCTGCTCGTGCCGGCGTTCGCGACCCATCGCGGTAGCGTCGAGGAGGCGCGGTCGCGGTTCCGGGACTTCTGGCAGTCGCCGGAGGCCGATGTCGCCCGCAGCGCGAGTCGTGGTCTCGCGCAGTCGATCTCCATCAACGAGCGGTTGCACGTGAGCCTGCGCGGCCCGTCCTCGCTGGTCATCGTGCCGATCTTCGCCCTCGCGAACGCCGGGGTCGATCTGCGCGGCGACACCCTCGCGGTGGCGGCCGGTTCGAGCGTCACGTGGGGCGTCATCGCGGGACTCGTGCTCGGCAAGCTGATCGGCATCTGTCTCGGCACGTGGGCGGCGATCCGCCTCGGGTTGGGGCGGCTGCCCGACGGGGTCGGGCCCGGCTCCATCGCGGGCGGCGCGGCGCTGTCGGGCATCGGCTTCACGGTCTCGCTGCTGGTCATCGGGCTGGCGTTCACCGACGCCGAGCACGCCGACTCCGCCACGGTCGGTGTGCTCGTGGCGATGGTGCTCGCGTGGCTGCTCGGCTGGGGCATCTTCTACCTGGCCCGGGTGCGCTGGGGTGAGACGTCGGCGGACCTGCCGGTCACGCTGACTCCCCCGGTGGAGCCCGAGTTCGACCACGTCTTCGGGCCGCCGCAGGCCGAGTGCACGGTCGTCGAGTACTTCGACTACGAGTGCCCGTTCTGCTCGCGCACGACCGGCATCGGCACAGACCTGCTCGACCACTTCGGCGACCGGGTGCGCTTCGTGGCCCGCCACCTGCCGCTGCCCGACGTGCACCCGAACGCCTACCGGGCCGCGACGGTGGCGGAGGCGGCGGCGCGGCAGGGCCGGTTCTGGGAGATGCACCTCGCGCTCTTCGACCACCAGCACGAGCTCGGCGAGGAGCTGTACCGCAGGCTCGCCGCGCAGCTGGGCCTGGACCTGCAGCGGTTCGAGGAGGACCTCGCCGACGAGAGCCTGCTCGAGATCGTGCAGGCCCACCGGCGCAGCGCCCTGGACAGCGGCGCCCGCGGCACCCCGACGTTCTTCCTCAACGGCTCGCGCCACATCGGCCCGCGCGACGCGCGCACGATCATCGCCGCGATGGACACCCGGGTGGAGGTCGCCGACGAACGCCCGACGCGCCGCCGCTCCTGAGGCGGCCACGCCGACCGGCCCTGCCGAGATCGGCGCCCCGGCGCTACCGGCGATCGCCGCGATCGACGCTATCGACTCGGCGGCAACTCCTCGCGGGCGAGCGCGCCGGCCGGCAGGTCGCCGAGCACCCGGCTGGGCCACCAGGCGGGCAGCTCCCG
>NZ_BCNQ01000007.1 GCF_001515525.1 Piscicoccus intestinalis NBRC 104926
CCCCACCGCCCCCGCCGGGGCCAGCGCGCCCGTGAAACCCCCTGAGTCAGGCTCACCCCACACCCGGCCGCCGCGCCAGCAACCTGAACGAATCCATACCAACCCCTGCAGAAAACCTTTGGGAACCATCGCAATAACGCTGTTAGTGGCCCGATCGCCCCGTGAGAGCTGCTGTTCGCGCGCCGCAGCCCTGACTACAAGCAGTTTTCACGGTCGTTCTCGCGGGTTTCTGAGGGCAGCCGGGCCTGCTGTCTGGCGGCGGGCGTCAGCTGGCTTTCACCGCTCGGACTATCACCGCAGTCACAGGGTCGGCAGCCCCGAGCTTCTGACGAGCACGTTTGCTCATGGGGGCGGTCTCGGGCTGGCGCGGTGATAGTCCGAGCGGTGCCGACAGGGGCTGTGGCTAACGGATCGATGCGGCCTTGACCGCACAGACGGCGGGCTCATCGACCCCCGCCAGGGGTGACACAGCAGACGCATAGCGTCGGGGCGGAATGTCAGTGACATGGACATCGCCATCGCACGACGCATCGAGAATCTGCGTCCGCCGCGCGTGAAGCCCTTGTGGCGTTCGCGCGACGGGCAGACCGCCACCGAGGTGGCCGTCCCCGCCGACACCCGCGAGGCCACC
The DNA here is from genome assembly GCF_001515525.1 of Piscicoccus intestinalis NBRC 104926. Classification (GTDB taxonomy): domain Bacteria; phylum Actinomycetota; class Actinomycetes; order Actinomycetales; family Dermatophilaceae; genus Kineosphaera; species Kineosphaera intestinalis. The sequence goes on from NZ_BCNQ01000007.1 coordinate 632, forward strand.
GCCTCCGGGCTCGGCGTCGACGCCACCCGCTTGCGCGACCGGCCCCGCGCCCAGCAGCTCTCGCTGGCCGCGCTGCTGCTCGGCACACTGGTTTTCTGGCTGTACGGTCTGAGCGCCAACGGGTACGCCAACTCGTTCTACTCGGCGGCCGTTCAGGCCGGGTCGCAGAGCTGGGAGGCGTTCTTCTACGGCTCCTCCGACGCGGCGAACTCGATCACCGTCGACAAGCCGCCGGCCTCGCTGTGGGCGATGGCGCTGTCGGTGCGGATCTTCGGGCTCAACAGCTGGGCGATCCTCGTGCCCGAGGTGCTCATGGGCGTGGCGACCGTCGCCCTCGTCTACGCCGGCGTGCGCCGCTACTTCGGCCACGCCGCGGGCCTGCTCGCCGGCGCCGTGCTGGCGCTGATCCCGGTCGCGACGCTGATGTTCCGGTTCAACAACCCCGACGCGCTGCTCGCGCTGCTGCTCACCGCCGCGTGCGTCGCGACGATGCGGGCCATCGAGAAGGCCAGCCCGCGCTGGCTCATGCTCGTCGGCGTGCTGCTCGGCTTCGGCTTCCTCACCAAGACCCTGCAGGCCTTCCTCGTACTGCCGGTGCTCGGCCTGACCTACCTGGTCACCGCCCCCACGACGCTGGGCAAGCGCATCGCGCACTCGTTCGCCGCGCTGGCCGCGGTGATCGTCGCCGGAGGCTGGTGGGTCGCCATCGTCGAGCTCGTGCCCGCCTCCGCGCGGCCCTACATCGGCGGGTCACAGACCAACTCCTTCCTCGAGCTGACCTTCGGCTACAACGGCCTCAACCGCATCGACGGCAACGCCGACGGCTCCGTCGGCGGGGCCGGCCCGAACGCCGGCACCGGCTCCATCTGGCGCATGTTCACCGCCTCGATCGGCGGACAGATCTCCTGGTTCATCCCCACCGCGCTGCTCTTCCTGAGCGTCGGCCTGTGGCTGACCCGCAAGGCCCCGCGCACCGACCTGACCCGCGCCGCCTACCTCGTGTGGGGTGGCTCGATGGTCGTCACCGGCCTGGTGTTCTCCCTCATGCAGGGGATCTTCCACGAGTACTACACGGTGGCCCTGGCGCCGTACATCGCCGCGATCGTCGGCATGGGCGCGGCCGCCGCGTGGAAACGCTCGACGCAGCCGGGTCGGAGCCGCACCGGCTCCTACGCGCTGGCCGCGGGGGTCGCGATGGCCGCGACGTGGAGCTTCTTCCTGCTGACCCGCGTCGACGCGTACGGCCCGCTGCGCTACCTCGTCTTCGGAGTCGGGATGGCCGCCGCGTTCCTGCTGTTCGTCAGCACCCGGCTGCACCGCCGGTTCGTGCCGGTCGTGCTCGCCGCCGCGCTGCTCGCCAGCCTCGCCGGCCCCGCGGCCTACAGCGTCTCGACCGTGACCAGCGCGCACGCCGGCTCGATCGTCACCGCCGGGCCGAGCAGCGGCATGGGCGGCCCGGGTGGCATGGGCGGCCAGGGCGGCCCCGGCGGCCAGATGGGCACCCCGCCCGCGATGCCCGGCTCCCAGAACGGCACCAGCCCGAACGGCACCAGCCAGAACGGCACGAGCCAGAACGGCACGAGCCAGGACGGCATGGGCGGCCCCGGCGGCGGCATGGGCGGCCTGCTCAACGCCACCGAAGCCAGCAGCGAGGTCGTCTCCGCGCTGCAGAGCAACGCGAGCAGCTACACGTGGGTGGCCGCGGCGATCGGCAGCCAGAACGCCGCGGGCCTGCAGCTCGGCAGCGGCGAGCCGGTCATGGCGATCGGCGGGTTCAACGGCTCCGACCCGAGCCCGACGCTGGCGCAGTTCCAGCAGTACGTGCAGAACGGTCAGATCCACTACTTCCTCGCCGGCAGCCAGTTCGGCGGCCAGAACGGCGGCTCGGACGACGCGTCGCAGATCAGCGAGTGGGTGCAGGCCAACTACACCCAGGTGACGATCGGCGGCACGACGTTCTACGACCTCACCGCCCCCGTCACCGCCTCCTGACCCCCGGCCCCTACTCCCCGG